>CAXSEW010000383.1:0-4794 GCA_964236185.1 uncultured Nakamurella sp.
CGGGTCGCACCTGCACCTACCCGACGCCAACTCCGCGCTGGAGTTCGACCGGGCAGCGGCGCACGGCTTCCGGCTGGACATCCCCTCCGGCACATCCCGGCGGTTCGAGCCCGGCGCCTCCAGATTGATTGCTGTCGTTGCTTTTCAGGGTGCGCGCGTCGTTCCGGGCATTGCCATCAAACCCGAAGGCGGGGCGCTGTAGCCATGGTCGAGATCTCCCGCGCCGAGTACGCGGCGCTGTATGGACCGACGGTCGGCGACCAGGTGCGCCTGGGCGACACCGATCTGTGGATCGAGATCGAGCGCGACCACACCGCGGGCGGCGAGGAAGCCGTGTTCGGCGGCGGGAAGTCGATCCGGGAGTCGATGGCGCAGGGATCCACCACCAGGGCGCAGGGCGCGCCGGACACTGTCATCACCAATGCGATCGTGCTGGATCACTGGGGCATCGTCCGGGCCGACGTCGGCATCCGGGACGGGCGCATCGTCGCCCTGGGCCGGGCCGGCAACCCCGATATCGCCGACGGCGTCCATCCGGACCTGCAGATCGGGCCGTCGACGGACGTCATCTCCGGCGAGGGGAAGATCCTCACCGCCGGCGGTTTCGACTCGCACGTCCACCTGCTGTCGCCGTCGCAGATCCACGAGGCGCTGGCCACCGGGCTGACCACCATCGGCGGCGGCGGGACCGGGCCGAGCGAGGGCACCAAGGCCACCACCGTCACGCCCGGGGCCTGGCACCTGGAGAAGATGCACCGCAGCATGGACGCGCTGCCGGTCAACCTGCTGCTGCTGGGTAAGGGCAACACCGTGTCGATGGAGGGCCTCGCCGAGCAGGCGCTCGCCGGGGCCGGCGGCTACAAGGTCCACGAGGACTGGGGATCCACCCCGGCGGCCATCGACGCCGCGCTGCGCGGGGCGCAGGAATGGGGACTGCAGGTCGCCCTGCACTCGGACTCGCTCAACGAATCGGGCTACGTGCAGTCCACCATCGACGCCATCGCCGGCCGATCCATCTCCGCGTTCCACGTCGAGGGAGCGGGCGGCGGCCACGCACCCGACATCCTGACCCTGGCCGGGCTGCCGATGGTGCTGCCCGGCTCGACCAACCCGACGCTGCCGCACACGGTGAACACGGTCGCCGAACACCTCGACATGCTGATGGTGTGCCATCACCTCAACCCTTCGGTGCCGGAGGATCTGGCTTTCGCCGAGTCCCGGATCCGGGCCACCACGATCGCGGCCGAGGACGTGCTCCACGACATGGGCGCGATCTCGATGACCTCGTCCGACGCCCAGGCGATGGGACGGATAGGGGAGGTGATCACCCGCACCTGGCAGGTGGCGCACGTGATGAAGCTGCGCCGCGGCGACATCGGCGGCTCGCAGCCCGCCGACAACTTCCGCGCCAAGCGGTATGTCGCGAAATACACCATCAATCCGGCGATCTCGCACGGCGTCGACACCGAGATCGGCAGCGTCGAGGCCGGCAAACTGGCCGACCTGGTGCTGTGGGAGCCGAAATTCTTCGGCGTCCGGCCGGCCGTCGTCCTCAAGGGCGGCGCGATCGTCTGGGGAGCGCTGGGCGACCCGAACGCCTCGATCCCGACGCCGCAGCCGGTGCTCATGCGGCCGTCGTTCGGCGACGCGATCGGCGCCGAGCTGTCCGTCTCGTTCGTCGCGCCCGCGGCGATCGAGGACGGACTGGCCGGCCGGCTGGGGCTACGGCGGCAATTGGTGGCCGTCAGTTCCACCCGCGAGGTCGGCAAGGCGCAGATGATCAACAACGACGCGCTGCCGAACATCCAGATCAACCCGGAGACGTTCGCGATCAAGGTCGACGGCGAGCTCGTCGAACCCGCGCCCGCCGCCGTCCTTCCGCTCGCCCAGCTCTACAGCATGTTCTGACCAGCCCCACTCCCACCCCGGCGCGGATCAACTAGCTTCGCGCGGATCAACTCGGCCGAAATGGGACGCAGGTGACGGAAGTAGACGACTTCATCCGCGCGGATGCCGTTGGCGCCTCAGCTGCCGTCGGGGCCGCGGATCCCGTCGGCGGCCCAGCGCCGGACCGCAGCGAGCTGTACCTGATGCTGCTGTCGGACGCACGTCTGCCGACCGGCGCGCACACCCAGTCGGCCGGGCTGGAACCGGCGTTGAACGCAGGTATGACGGCGGCGCAGATCCCGGCGTACCTGTCGGCCCGCCTGCGCACGGTGACCGTTGTGGAGGCTGCCGCTGCGGTGTTGGCCAGAGCGGCGTGCGAACACGGCGACATTGCTCAGGGTTTGAGCAGGGTGGACCGGGAGTGGCGGGCGCGCACCATCAGTCCGGCGCTGCGGGAGACGTCGGTCATGCTGGGACGTGGCTACCAGCGGTTGGTCACCCGGCTGTGGCCGTCCCACCCGGCGGTGGTGGCGCTGCGGACGATGGCCGGCCCGACCCGCGCCGTCGTGCTCGGTGTGGCCGCAGCCTGCGCGCGTTTGTCCGCGGCGCAACTGGTCCGGCTGATCGGGTACGACGACGCCCAGACCATCGCGGCCGCCGCGCTGAAGATCGCCCCGCTCGATCCGGTGTCGGCGACCGCCTGGGTGATCGGCGCGCACGACGACATCGCCGCGATGGTCATCGCTGTCGCCGGCCTCACCGATCCCGATGACATGCCTGCCCTGGGTGCCCCGCTGATCGAGAAGTGGGCGCAGATCCATTCCGCCACCACGCAAAGGTTGTTCCGTGCCTGATTTCTCGCCCTCGTCCACGTCGATTGCGTCCACCCGATCGCTCCGGCTCGGCATCGCCGGCCCGGTCGGCACCGGCAAGTCGTCGCTCATCGCGATGATCTGCCGGGAGCTGGCCGGCGAATTGAGCCTGGGTGTCATCACCAACGACATCTACACCGACGAGGACGCCCGGTTCCTGCGGTCCGCCGGGGTGCTGGACCCGCACCGCATCCGGGCCGTGGAGACCGGCGCCTGCCCGCACACCGCGATCCGGGATGACGTCACCGCCAACCTCATTGCGGTGGAGGATCTCGAGAGCGACTTCGCGCCACTGGATGTCGTGCTGGTGGAGTCCGGCGGCGACAATCTGACCGCGACCTTCTCGCCGGCGCTGGTCGATGCGCAGATCTTCGTCCTCGACGTCGCCGGCGGCGGGGACGTGGCCCGTAAGGGCGGACCCGGCATCGGCCGGGCCGACCTGCTGGTGGTCAACAAGACCGACCTCGCGCCGTACGTCGGGGTGGACGTACCGCAGATGGTCGCCGACGGTCGGGCCGCCCGGGACGGTCGCCCCGTGCTGGCGCTGTCGCGGCTCGACCGGGAGTCGATCGACGGCCTGACCGGCTGGGTCCGCAGCGTGCTCGCCTCGTTCCGGTCCGGTGACCATGTCGCGGTCGACCCAGGGCCGATGGCCCCGCACAGCCACACCGACCAGGGCGGGGCTGCCGTCCTGCACACCCACGGCGGCCCTGGATCGCACACTCACGACGATTCCGGCGCTTCCAGCCACACCCATCCGTGACGCTGATCGGGGTCGAGCCCGGCGCCGGCCGCCCACGGCTGACCCTGGTCGGCGGCGTTCTGGCGCCCCGAGTACTCAGGACCGACGCCACCGGTGCGCGCGTCGCGCTGGTCGCCACCACGGCGCTGCTGCTGGGTGGTGACCGGGTGGAGGTCGAGCTGCGGGTCGGGCCAGGCGCATGGCTCGAGATCGTCGAGACAGCCGGCACCGTCGCCTATGACGCCCAGGGAGAGCAGTCCACCTGGACGGTGCGAGCAGATGTCGCAGCCGGTGGTCTGCTGCTCTGGCACGGTGAGCCGTTCGTCGTCTCTCGTGGCGCGAACACGCTGCGGGACAGCACCTTCGAGATGGCTGAGTCAGCGACCGTGTGCCTGCGGGAGACCATCGTGCTGGGCCGTACCGGCGAACAGGGCGGCGCGCTACGCACGCGCACCCGGGCCCGCAGCGGCCACACGCCGCTCCTGTACGAGGACCTCGACCTCACCTGCGCCGCTCACCGCGCCCTACCAGGCATGCTCGGTGCAGCAACGGTTCTCGATTCGGTGACCTGCCTGGGTCGGCAGGCCCCGTCACTCCCGACGATCGAGGCGGCCAGCCGATTCGAGCTGGCCGACGACGCCGGCACGGTCGCCAGGGCGCTGCGCAGTGGTCTGGCCGGTTCCCCGGCCGGCGGGTGGTGGGCGGCGTGGAGCCGCTCGGCCCGCGCCGCCTACCGGGCGCAGCCTCTGGCGGTAGCAGGTAACTGAAGGCGCGGATGCGCGCACTGCACTGCATCGCACGTAAGATGGCGGAATGTCCACCCTGGAAGATCTCCTGATCCGTCACCGCGTCGACCCCGCGGAAGCCGAACGGGCGCTACGGATGGCGTTGGAACCGAACGTACCCCTGACCGCCGGCGAGCTGGACGAACTCGCCGATTCGGGCTTCGATGTCGCCGCAGAGATGAGCCCGACCCTGGCTCTGGTCGACGAGGCCCATCGGCAGACCCGCATCAGGTCGGGATACACCGGTGCGGAAGTCGCTGCCAACAACAACATCTCGGCCGGCCGGGTCCGTAGTAGAGCAGCCGCCGGCGAGCTGGTATTCCTGCTCGTCGACGGCGTCCAGCGCTTTCCCCGGTTCCAATTCGACGTCGCCGGCCGGATCCGGCTGGGATTGGACAAGACGTCGCCACACGTACCTGACGACTGGTCCTGGGTGGGCTACAGCAACTACCTGACCACGGCGTCGCTGGACCTGGATGGCCGAGTGGTGACACCGCTCGAGTGGCTG
>CAXSEW010000384.1:0-4782 GCA_964236185.1 uncultured Nakamurella sp.
GTGCCCGGAGGCACCGGGTCGACCGGACGAGCCAGCCGCGACGCCTGACCGAGCACGTCCAACATCTGCGCTCCCACGACGGGCCACGCCAGATCCGCCCCGGTGCGGCGCGCCTCCGCGGCGGCCTTCGCCATGGCGACCGGATCGTCGAGGAAGTGCAGGATGCCGGCGGCGAACGCATCGGGATCGTCGAACGGCACGACCAACCCGCCACCGGAAGCGAGCAGGTCTTCGGCGTAGAAGTAGCCGGTGGACACCACCGGGCAACCGGCTACCACCGCGAAAGTCAGGGCGCCGGAGACGATCTGCTCTCGCGACCGATACGGCGTGAGGTACAGATCGGTGGAGGACAACAGGACTGCCAGCTCGTCCGTCGACAGGAAGCGGTCGAGGAACTGCACGTGGTGTTGCAGGCCCAGGTCGCGAACCAGTCGCTGGAGGGACAATCGATACTGTTCGCCCTCGGAGCGGATCACCTCGGGGTGCGTCTGTCCTGCCACCAGGTAGAGCACCTCCGGGTGCCGCTCCACGACGGCCGGCAGCGCCCGGATGGCGGTTTCGATGCCCTTGCTCGCCGAGATGAGCCCGAAGGTGGAGAGCACTGTCCGGCCGACCATGTGGGACAGCAATTTCTGAACGCTGGATCCGCCAGAGGGGTGGGCACCCGGGAGCAGCACGGTCGGCGCGCCGTGCGGGACCACCCGGACCTGTTGCGGAGTCACCATTTCGGCGTCGATCACCATCCGGCGGGCCGTCTCGGTGAAGACCGTGACCAGAGCGGCTCGTCGGCACAACTCGCGCAGGACGTTGGCCTGTTCCACCGACGGGTCCGAGAGCACCGTGTGCAGGGTGATGACATAGGGCTGCTGCAGCTCGGCCACGAGGGTCAGCAGGAACGAGCCGGACTCGCCCCCGAAGATGCCGTACTCGTGCTCGATCAACACCACGTCGGTGTCGGCGTCGGTCAGCAGCGCCGGGGCCACGACGTAGTCGGCGCGGACATCCTGTCGGAGCACCGACAGCACTTCCGGCGACTGGGCACCACGATGGTCCCGGATGACGGCCAACACGTCGATCTGGGCGTCGGGGTCGGAATCCGCCATGGCCGACCGGATGTCACGCGAGAACGTGCCGATCCCGCACGCCCTCGGCGGATAGGTGGAGATGATCGTGATGTTCAACTCGGGTGACGACCTCCCAGCGCGTTTGCACAACCTCCGCGACGGCGGCCACCTATCACTTAATCATGCCGCTGCGGTCACGGACTCCACCCCGACGGGTGCCCCGGACACGGATGGCTCAGCTGAAGTCACGAATCGTAGTCGATCGTGACGGTCTGGGTGACCGGAAGTGCCTGGCAGGTGAGGACGTAGCCGGCATCCACTTCGGCCTTCTCGAGGGCGAAGTTACGGCGCATGCGCACCTCGCCGTGGGTGACCAGGGCGCGGCAGGTGCCGCACACCCCGCCTTTGCAGGCAAAGGGCAGGTCGGGCCGGACCTGTTGGGCGCCGTCCAGGACGGGCAGGGTGAACGGGACGATTGCGGCCGTGGCCCGGCCGTCCAGGATGACGGTGACTTCAGCGCCCGGCCCCGGCGGTGCGTCCTCGTGCCGGGTCTCCGGCGGCGGCTCGTCGCCGACGTAGAACAGCTCGCGGTGGATGCGATCTGCGGGTACGCCCAACTCGGTGAGGACGTCGATGGCAGCGGTGACCATGCCGAACGGGCCGCACAGCCAGAAATGGTCCACCCGGTCGACCTCGACGGTTGCCGGCAGCAGGCGGCGCAGGCGGTCGGCGTCCAGGCGCCCGCTGAACAGTTCGATTTCCTGAGGTTCCCGCGACAGCACGTGCACCAGTCTCATTCGAGCCGGATGCGCGTCCTTCAGGTCGGCGACATCGTCGGCGAACATCACCGTGTCGCTGCGCCGGTTGCCGTAGATCAGCGTCACGGTCGAATCGGTGTGCGCTTCCAGGACAGATGCGGCGATGGACAGCATCGGGGTGATGCCGGACCCGGCGGCGATCAGCACGTGCCGCCCAGGGGCCGTCAGGTCGGGGCTGAATGAGCCGGCGGGGGCCTGTACGTCGATGACATCGCCGGCGCGGATCTGGTGGATCAGCCAACCGGACATTGCACCGCCGGCGACTTCGCGCACCCCGATCCTCGGCGTCCGACCGGCCGGCGCGCAGATCGAATAGGACCGTCGTTCTTCACCGCGTCGAAGGGTGAGCGACTGACCGGGTGCGAAGGTGAACGTCTGCCGGAGTTCGGGCGGGACGTCGAATCTGACGGCGGCGGAGTCCTCGGTCAACGTTTCGACGTCGGCGACCCGCAGCGGGTGGAATTCGGTGCGTGTCGCCACGTTCAGATCTCCTTGACGTACTCGAACGGTTCCCGGCATTCCTGGCAGCGGTAGAGCGCCTTGCAGGCGGTTGCGCTGAACTGCGAGGTCTGGTCGGTCCGCGCCGAACCACAGCGCGGGCAGGGCACCGACCGGGATGCGACGGAGAGGGTCAACGGGATGGGGCCGGCCGTCCGGGCACCGGTCGGATGCGGTGGTGCGATACCCGCGGCACGGAGCTTTTCGCGGCCGTCGGAGGAGATCCAGTCGCTGGTCCACGGTGGGCAGAGTTCCGTCCGGACTCTGACGTTCCCGAAACCGGCCTGGCCCAGGCGATATCGGAGGTCCTGGCTGATCTCCCGCATGGCGGGGCAACCCGAGTACGTGGGCGTGATGGTGACGATGACGGCATCGCCCTCCTGACGCACATCCCGCAGGATGCCGAGGTCGGCCAGGGTCACCATGGGGAGCTCCGGGTCGGGCACCCCCGCCGCGATGGTCCAGGCCGAGGCGGTCGAGGTATGCACCGACGTCACCATGTGGCATCGGGGTGGGCCCGTGCGACGCTCTGCATCTCGGCCAGGAGGTAACCGAAGGCTTCCATGTGCAGGCCGTCCCGGCCGTAGCGGCCCCGGACGCCGGCCAGCGGGGCAAGGTTCGGCCGGTCCAAGGTCGCGGTGGCCAGCACGCTGTCGAGAATGACTTCTACTTCACCCCGTACCGTTGCGGCTTCCACGGCCACGCCGGGCAGCGCCAACTCGACCGGATGCGTGCGGAACAGCTCGTCGACCAGCGGCCAGACCACGTCCATCCCGGCCTGCATGCGCCGGTGGGACTCGTCGGTGCCGTCGCCGAGGCGGACGACCCAGCGGGCCGCGTAGTCCCGGTGGTAGGTCAGCTCCTTGACACCTTTGGCCGTGATCGCCGACAGCACCGGATCTCTCGAGGTGCGCAACGCGTCGAACTGGGCCAATCGCCAGGTCGAGAACACCAGCAGGCGGGCCACCATCCCGGCGAAGTCGGCGTCGGATCGTTCGACGAGGCGGACGTTGCGGAACTGGTTCTCCTCGCGCCAGAAGGCGAACTGATCCTCGTCGCGGTCGGTGCCGTCGGCGCGGCCGGCCCGGGCCAGCAACATCCTGGCCTGGCCGAGAAGATCCAGCGCGATGTTGCCGATCGCGGTCTCTTCTTCCAGCTCCGGGGCGCGGGTCATCCACTGCTGGAGCCGGTGGCTCATGATCAGCGCATCGTCGCCGAGCATGAGGCAGTAGGCGGCCAGCGCGTCCGCGTCGACTCCGGCCGGGACTGTCGTGTCGACGCCCTCGAGGGCGTCGGTGAACCCGGTACCGAATGCCCACCGGTGATCCTCGGTGTCCTCCGCAAGCGCATGCGCGGCGAAATCATCTTCCAAGTCTGGCATCTCGGTGCTCACATGTGCGGAACATCGTCGGGGATGTCGTAGAACGTCGGGTGGCGGTACACCTTGTCGCCGGACGGCGCGAAGAACGGATCCTTCTCGTCTGGACTGCTGGCGGTGATGTCCGCGGCGGGGACGACCCAGATGCTGACGCCCTCGTTGCGCCGGGTGTAGAGGTCCCGGGCGTGATGCAGCGCCATCTGCGGGTCGGCGGCGTGCAAGGAACCGACGTGGACGTGATTGAGTCCGCGTTTGCCGCGCAGGAACACCTCGTAGAGCGGCCAGTCCGAGCGGACCACCATTGGATTTGGCGCCACCGGGATCCCCTCCAACGGCACCGCGCCATGACCACCCTCGGCCGTGAGATTGCCCGTCATAAAATCTCTTTCGCCGCGCCGGCGGACTTCGCCGCATAGGCCAGTGCGGCTTCCCGGACCCAGGCGCCGTCGTCGTGGGCAGCGAGGCGGTGGGCCACCCGCTGGGCGTTGCACGGTCCGTTGCCCTTCACCACGGCCCAGAACTCTGTCCAGTCCGGAGCGCCGAAGTCGTAGTGGCCACGGACCTCGTTCCAGTGCAGGTCCGGGTCGGGGAAGGTCACGCCGAGCTTCTGCGCCTGCGGGACGGACATGTCGACGAACCGTTGGCGCAGTTCGTCGTTCGTGTGCCGTTTGACGCCCCACCTCATCGACTGTCCAGTATTTGGGGATTCGTCGTCGGGCGGGCCGAACATCATCAGGGCCGGCCACCAGAACCGGCCGACCGCATCCTGCACCATCGAGCGCTGGGCTTCGGTGCCGCGCATCATCGTCATCAGCAGCTCGTAACCCTGCCGCTGGTGGAAGGACTCCTCCTTGCAGATGCGGACCATGGCCCGGCCATAGGGCCCGTAGCTGCTGCGGCACAACGGAACCTGGTTGCAGATGGCCGCGCCGTCGACCAGCCATCCGATCACGCCGACGTCGGCGTAGGAAAGCGTCGGGTAGTTGAAGATCGACGAGTACTTCTGCTTGCCGTGCACCAGTTT
>CAXSEW010000385.1:0-4760 GCA_964236185.1 uncultured Nakamurella sp.
GGAACTGCCCCCGGGATCACGCCGCGCCATAGTTGGCCGGGCGATAGCTCATTGATCGGTAACCGATCCGGATCGGGTCCGATCACGGAGGTGGTCATCTGTCTGCTACTTCTTTGCTGACCATCTGCACGTCGCATTCCAGAAAGATGCGGGTGACGCAGTCGTTGTGGGTGCGGCGGTAGGTTTCGGCGAGCTCGTCGGCTTGGTCGCGGTGGTCCCACAGGTGCAGCATCGCGATGCACCGCAGCACCGTGGAGTAGGCCCATCTGGCCGTCGGGCCGGGGAACCGGCCGCCGATGATCTGGTTGAAGCTGCGGCAGATGTCCACGGCGGCATCAGGTGTCGTCATCCAGGCCAGCAGCTGCTCATCGGTGGTGCGGCACTGCTCGGAGCCTAGGACGTCGATGACCTGGCGGTGCCGGGCCAGCACCGCCAGCTGCGCGCGGCGGGTCACCCGCTCGTACTGCGCGGTGTCGGTGTCGCGGAGTTGCTGCTCGGTGATGGGCGGCAGAGTTTCCAGGCCGGCGAGCAGCTCGGGCATCCCAGCCGCGGCGACGGCGGCGGGGGTCAGGATCCGGATCAGCCAGTCGGCTTCGATCGCCAACACGTCCAGGGTGCCGTCGCCGGTGATGCCCAGCACGATCATCGGTTTTTCCGCCTTTCTTGACAGGGTGAGGGTAGGTGGCAGCGGCCGGCAGCGGAGGGTGAATGTCAGTCGGGGGTGCCGAAGTTGTCGGCGGACACGGCCCAGGCGCCGCCCGGCTGCGGGGAGAGGGTGAGGGTGGTGTTGCCGGCGGTGGTGGTGGGGATGGTGCCGGCTTCGCCGAAGGTGCGGGTGAAGTACACGACGACCGCCACCGATCCGCCCGTGCTCGAGGCGGCGGCGGCCCACTGCATTCGCCGCACGGTGACGCTGGCCTGCACCCGATGGTTTTGCGCGGTCGTCCAGGTGCCGGCCGAGTTGTTGCGCAGGTCGGCCAGCAGCGCGGCGGCCTTGGCCGGGGTGGTGTAGCGGGCGGCTCTGCGGATCCCGTCGCCGGCGTGGGAGTCGTGCCAGCTGTAGGACAGCCGTTGCACCAGGTACGCCCAGGCGACCTGCTGCGCCGCGGTGTGGTCGATCTTGTCCACCGAGTACTGCGGGTCGCTGACCGCGCCGCCGGCCAGTTGCCCCTGCTTGCTGGGAGGTGCAGCGGTGCGCTTGTTCGGCGGCGTCGGCGGGCGCGGTGAGGTCGGCGTGGGTGTCATGGTTGGTGACGCTGCAAACCCGGGTGGCGGATGTGTGGGTACCAGAGAAGATTCGTGCGTGGTCGTGGTCGGCGCGGCTACAGCGGCGGGCGTCGTCGCCGCCGGCCGGGCGGTTTCTGCCGGTGTGGAGGCAGCAGTCGAGGTGGGCGCTGCGGTGGAGACCGCGGGTGCGGTGGCGGGTGGTGGTTCCGGTGACAGCCGGACGACGGGCGGCGGGACCGCGGTGATGGTGGCGGGCTGGGTGCCGGCGGCCGCGGTGAGGCTGGGCGCGGTGGGTGGGGTATGGCCGCAGCCGCCGACCAACACCGCGCCGGCCGCGGCCACGGCGACGATCTTGCCCAGAGGGTGCCGGACAGACCTCCGTGTGACGGGCATCGGTATTTGCGCTCCTGTGTGAAGGCGTTCTCTTCGGTTGCTGCTCATGACCAGTAGCGGTGCAACTCGGAGTCGGCGGGTTGCCCTTCGTTGTGCCAGTAGGCGGCCCGGATGGACACGTTCTGTCCCGGTTGCGGGGCTTCCAGTTCGTACTGGACACCGCCGACCAGCAGGTAGATGGCCACGTGCCCGGCGTAGCCGATGATGTCGCCGGGCCGCCCCTGCGCAATGGGCACCGAGGTGCCGCCGCCGCGTTGCGCGGCGGAGTTGTCGCCGATGGTGAATCCGGCCTGATTGAGGACATATCCGGTCAGGCCGGAGCAGTCGAATCCGACGATGCCTTGGCAGGAGTTCAACGAGCCGCCGGCTCGTGCGCAGCCCTGGTCGGGGCCGCCGCCGTTGGTGCCGCCGCCGTAGACGTACGGCAGGCCGATCGCGGCGAACCCGGCGGCCAGGCCCTTAGCCATCCCGGCGGTGGGCGCGGCGACCTGTTTGCCGCGGATCTCGGCGGGGACGTCGGGTTTGTTCGGGATCGTCACCGACACCCCGGTCACGGTCACCGCCACCAACGAAACGCCACCCGCGACACCACCACCACCACCGCCGCCGGTGTTCCCGGCTGGGGCGGTGCCGCCGCCGGTGTCGCCGAAGTACTTCTGGAACATGAAGAAGTAGTTGCGGTTGCCGTAGGAGCTGCACCGGTCCCCTTCGCCGGGGTATGCGGCGATCGAGGCGGCGTTGGGCTGGTATGGGGTGTAGACGTACAGGCTGGCGGTGGCGACGTTTTTGATGGTGACGACGCTGCTGCCGCAGTTGGTTTCCGCGACGTTCCACAGGATCGTTGATGGGCCGACCTTGTACGGGTACTTCCCGGCGGGGACGTCGACCTTCAGGTTGGCCCAGGTGCCGGCCATGCCGTGAAGTTGGTTGATGAACCCGGCGTGCGCGGGGTCGCAGTTCGCCGAACCGCCGGCGCCGGTGTCGGGGCAGTTCCAGCCCCACGCCGCGTTGTAACTACCCGAGTCCGGGTTCGGTAGGGACAGGCCCTGGGATTCCAGTTGCAGCTTGGTCAGCATCACCTGCGGATTGATGCCGCAGGCGACCGCGGCGTCGAAGATCGCCTGGGCTGCGGAGGTGTTGCTGCCACCGGGGATCGCTGTGCAGTTGGTGGTCGCCGGCGCGGCCGGGTAGGTCAGTTTCAGATCTTTCAGGCACCACGGGTTGCCCTGCGCGCAGCCGCTGTCCTGCGCGGCGATGAACGCGGTGATCTGCGCGGCGGTCATCGCGGCGGTGTTGTAGAAGACGGCGTCGGAGGTGATGTCGCCGGCGTCGAAACTGGCGTGCCCGCCCCCACCGGCTGTGCTCGTGCACATCGCCGCCTGCGTCGCGGGCTGCGCCGCGCCAGAGACGGCCGCCGCCGCCGGGGCCGCGCCGGGGGTGGCTGTGCCCCACAACGCCGGCTCCAACGCGGCGGCCATCGGCTGCCACTGCAGGACGTTGATCCCCACCCCCGATTCCTGGACGACCTCGCCGATCTCCCAGTCCGGCCGGGGGTCGGTGTCATAGCCTGGAGTCCGCGTCGCCAGTTGGTCCAGGAACATCCACGCCGACCCGGCCGGGTCGGTGCGGCTGTACTTGAGGTAGATGCCATCTGATGGTGGCGACTGCTGGAACAGTCCTACGAACTGCTGGTTGACCGCGGCCGGGTTCAACGTCGATTCCTGCTGCGACACGGCCACCGCGATCCGCGCCGCCCGGCCGGTCAAACCCATCCCCTTGGCGACGGCGACGATCGTCGCCGCCATCTTCATCTGATCGGCGGTCAACGTGACACCGCCGAAAGTTCCGCCGGGCTGCGCCGGCACCACCACAGTTGCCGGATCGAAAGCCCCACCCGCCGCGGCCGCCGCGGCCGGACTGGTCGGGCCGGTGGTAGGGGCGGCGGCACGTAACGGCTGCCCAACGGCCGCTGCCACCATCACCGGGCCGCCGGTCGGCGCCAGCCCGGGCGGCGCCGGCGAGCAGGCACCAGCAGCGGGCGGCGGGTCCTCATCGGTGAACAGCACCGCGAAAATGGCGGAGCCGGCGATCAACGCGCCGACGATCAGCAACACACCGACAGTCAGAAGCTTCTTCACCCTTCACCGCGGCTCTGTGTTCTGGGCACGGTGTCAGTGCTCGTATTCGCGGCCGACCGCGGTGTCGTAGTAGTAGTTCAACTCGTACTGCTCCTCTTCCTCGGTGCGCAGCACCTCCTCCGCCGCCGCGGCCCGGGCGGTGGCGAGCCGCTGCATCGCCGCCCCGAACCCGTCGTCGTCGCCGCGGGAGTCCGATGCGGGTGCCTGCGATGCGGAAGCCTGCGGTACGGGTTTGGTCATCAGTTGTTACCCCCGGCGGCCACCGGCGCGGCAGCGACGGCCGCGGCGGGTTTCTTGGCGGGAGCGGCCTTTTCCGGCTTCGGTGGTGTGGGGGCGGGCATGATCGTGCGGGTCCGGTCCAACCGGTACGCCGCGTCCTGCGGACCGACCTGCTGGCGCCACATCTGGTTCCGCTGCTGCTGCAACCCTTCATCCAGCGCGCAGCGCTGCATGCAGTTCACCCCGCCCCGCCAATCCGACAGCCGGGTCTTGAACCGCGCCAACTCCTCATGCCAGAGCACCACGGAGTTGTCGCGGCTGTCTTTGCCCCACGCGCCCAGCCACGCCAGGTACATGCCGGCGACCTCTTCGGCGACGCCGTCATGCCGGGCCCAGCACGGAAAGATGTAGTCGTACAGGTTGTAGGTGCCCACCAGCCACGGCACCCACAACTCCAGCTCCCGCTGCGCCGCCGCCGCGGATTCCGGGTTCTCGGCCCGCTCGAACCGGAACCGCTGCAACCGCAAACCCTTCGGGTCGTCCTGCTTGTCCGCCAGGTCGGCCACCACCGTCGCCAGGTCCTGCTTGGTCCTGTTCGCGGTCGCCTCGGCTTCCGCGGCCTGCTCACTGAGCCCGACGAGCTGCTCGTTCAGGGTGCTGACGTGGTCCGGCCGGAGGTCACCGAGCTGCTCTTTCAACGCCGCGACCTGCTCGGTGAGGATCAACAGCAGGTCATCATCGGACCCCTCCGCATCGTCGACCGGCGGGGACGGGTCATCAGCG
>CAXSEW010000386.1:0-4754 GCA_964236185.1 uncultured Nakamurella sp.
CGTGCTCGCCATCAAGCAGACCCTCTACCGCACCTCCGGCGACTCCCCCATCGGGGAGGCGCTCATCGACGCGGCCGAGGCCGGCAAGCAGGTCGTGGTGCTGGTCGAGATCAAGGCCCGCTTCGACGAGCAGGCCAACATCAAGTGGGCCAGGGCGCTGGAGCGTGCCGGCTGCCACGTCGTCTACGGCGTGGTGGGCCTGAAGACCCACTGCAAGACCCTGCTGGTGGTCCGGCAGGAGGGCGGCACGATCCGCCGCTACTGCCACATCGGCACCGGCAACTACAACCCCAAGACCGCGCGCATCTACGAGGACCTGGGACTGCTCACGGCCGATCCCGATGTCGGCGCCGACCTGACCGACCTGTTCAACGTGCTCACCGGGTACTCCCGGCAGACCGAGTACCGGAACCTGCTGGTGGCACCGCATTCCATCCGCACCGGCATCGTGGAGCGGATCGAACGGGAGATCGACCACCACCGGGCCGGTCGGGGCGGCGTCGTCCGGCTGAAGATGAACTCCATCGTCGACGAAGGAGTCATCGACGCGCTGTACCGGGCGTCCCGGGCCGGCGTCACCGTCGACCTGACGGTGCGCGGCATCTGTGCCCTGCGCGCCGGCGTCCCGGGTCTGAGCGAGAACATCACCGTCCGGTCGATCGTGGGCCGCTTCCTCGAGCATTCGCGGATCTTCTACTTCGGCGGCGGCGGTAACGAGGAGTACTGGATCGGCAGCGCGGACATGATGCACCGCAACCTCGACCGCCGGGTCGAGGCGCTGGTCCAGATCACCGACAGGTCGGCCACCGACAAGATGGCCGCCCTGCTGTCAGCCATCGCCCGCCCGGACACCCGTTGTTGGGTGCTGGGCCCGGACGGTTGGACCAAGTCCCCGGTGTCCGGTGCGGGACGCGATCTGCAGACCGACCTGCTGCGCTCGGGAGCAGCGGGTGCGGAATGATGCCCCATCGGTGAAGGCTGCCGGGGCGGTGCTCTGGCGACCGTCCCGCCGGTACGGAATCCGGGTGGCACTGGTGCACCGGCCGCGGTACGACGATTGGTCGCTACCCAAGGGGAAAGCGGGGTCCGGGGAGAGCATGCCGGTCACCGCTCTCCGAGAGGTGGAGGAGGAGACCGGTTTCCGGTCCATCCTCGGTCGGGCACTGACCACGGTGTCCTATGCCGTGGGCGGCAAGGGAAAGACCGTCGAGTACTTCTCCGCCCGCCGACACTCCGGCGCCTTCACCCCGAACAAGGAGGTGGACAAGCTCGAATGGTTGTCGGTGCCGGCGGCGAAAGCCCGGACGACGTACGAGTTCGACCGGGCGGTGCTGGACACCTTCATGCTGGAACGCCCGGACCTCACCGGGGTGCTGCTGGTCCGCCATGCCCGGGCCGGGCACCGGGAGTCGTTTTCCGGCAATGACATCCATCGGCCGCTGGATGCCAAGGGGCGCAAACAGGCGCAGGCGCTGGTGGCCGAGCTGCTGCCGTTCGGACCGGGCTCCGTGCGCAGTGCGCCGCTGGAGCGGTGTGTGGCGACGGTCGCCCCGCTGGCGGAGGCGCTGGGTACAGCGGTGGCGATGGAACCACTGCTGGCCGAGGACGCCTACCGCGACGACCCGGCCGCGGCGCGACATCGGTTGGTGGAACTGGCCGTCGAAAACGGCGGGTCGCCGGGTCAGGTGGTCGGCGACCTGCCGGGCGGCTTGCGACGACCCCGCGAGAGTACCGGCGGTGAGCCGCACGACGACGTGCGCTGGCGGACCGTGGTGGCCTGCAGCCAGGGCGGCGTCATCCCGGGTGTACTGAAATCGCTGGGCGGCCGCTCCGATGTCACGATCCCCAAGACCAGTACGCCCAAGGGCGCGTTCTGGTTCCTGAGCTTCGACGGCCGTCGGCTGGTGCAGGCCGACCCGTATCCCACCCCGGCCATCTGACGTCCAGTCCGCCCGGAGCGGACATCGTCCCGCTGATACCTGCCCGGGCCGCGGATGCGGACCCGGGCAGGTCGGGATTCAGCGGAGGGAGCTACTTCTTCTTCGCAGCCGGTGCGCGCTTGGCCGCAGGCGCCTTCGCTGCCGGAGCCGCCTTGGTCGCCGGGGGCTTGGCGGCAGCGGTCTTGGCCGGTGCCTTGGCGGCGGTCGCTCGCGGGGCGGTGGCGGCCGGCGTCGTCCTGGCGGCCGTAGTCCGGGTCCTGGTCGCCGGCTTGGTGGCCGTCGTCGCCCCCGCTGCGCCGTCGGCGGGTTTCGCCGCGGCCGCCCGGGTACGCGGAGCGGCGGCAGCCTTGGCAGCCGGTGCCTTTGCGGCAACCGGCGTCTTGGCCGCGGCAGCTGCAGCCCGCGCGGTGGTCGGCTTGCCGGTCACCTTCGGCAGCTTCACGGTGCCGGCGATGACGTCCTTGAAGTACTTCCCCGGACGGAACGCGGGCACGGTGGTCTTCTTGACCTTGACCGCCTGGCCGGTGCGCGGATTACGCGCAGTCCGGGCCGCCCGGGCGCGCTTCTCCCACACGCCGAATCCGGAGATGGAGACGCTCTCGCCGCGCTGCACCTCGCGCTGAACCAGGTCGATGAGACCCTCGACCGCCGTCTGCGCCGCCTTCTTGTCACCGTCCAGTCGCTCCGCGAGCTGGTTGATCAGATCGGTCTTGTTCAAGGGGTCCTCCCAGGACTGGCGGCCCGCGGGGATGGGATGGGCCGACTGGAGGCACACGTTAGGCCCGAATCGGGCGTAACGCCACTACCACCGGTGTCGACACTGCTGCGATTCCAACAGATTTCGGCCGTTTCCGGGGTTCAGGCGAGGTCTTGAACACTCCGCACCGACCCTGCCGGTTCCAATTTTAGCCACGAGACTCGTTGTCCGACAATGGGTCCGACCATCAGCGCAGATCAGCGCCGGGTCGGCTCAGATTGCGCCGGTCAGCGGCTTGAAGGCCGGTCGAGATTTCTCGAAATCGGTGATGGTGTCGGCATGTCGCAGGGTGAGCGAGATGTCGTCCCACCCCTCCAACAGCCGCCAGCGGGTGTACGGGTCGATCTCGAAATCCAGCACATGCGGGCCGGCGGTGATCAACTGCCGTTCCAGATCGACCGAAACCTGGGTTCCTGGTTCGTTCTCGAGGAGCTTCCACAGCAATTCCACATCGGACTCGCTGACCGCGGCGGCGACCAGGCCCTGCTTCGAGGAATTGCCGCGGAAGATATCGGCGAACCGGGGTGAGATGACAACCCTGATGCCATAGTCCATCAAGGCCCACACGGCATGTTCGCGGGAGGACCCGGTGCCGAAGTCGGCGCCGGCAACCAGGACCGACCCGGCGGCGTACTGGCTTTGATTGAGCACAAAGGTGGGGTCAGAACGCCAGGCGGCGAACAACCCGTCCTCGAAACCCGTCCGGGTGATGCGCTTGAGGTACACCGCAGGAATGATCTGGTCGGTATCCACATTGCTGCGACGCAGCGGTATCCCGGTACCGGTGTGGGTGACGAAGGCGTCCATGGTGATCACTCCTGAGGGTGAGAGCCGAGAAGGTGAAATCTAGCGGGAAACGGAGTCGGCGAGATCCGCCGGCACCAGATCCGCCGGCGAGGACAGCGTCCCGCGCAGGGCGGTGGCGGCGGCCACCTGCGGCGAAACCAGGTGCGTCCGACCACCCTTGCCCTGCCGGCCCTCGAAGTTCCGGTTGGAGGTGGAGGCACTGCGCTCACCCGGTGCGAGCTGGTCGGGGTTCATTCCCAGGCACATCGAGCAGCCGGCGCTCCGCCATTCCGCGCCCGCATCGGCGAAGACCCGGTCCAGCCCTTCGGCTTCCGCCTGCGCTTTGACCCGCATCGAGCCGGGAACCACGAGCATGCGCAGGTCCGGATCGATGTGCCTGCCGCGCAGGATGTCGGCCGCACTCCGCAGATCCTCGATCCGCCCGTTGGTGCAGGATCCGAGAAAGACGGTGTCGACACGGATCTGCCGCAGCGGCGTGCCTGCCGTCAGGCCCATGTACTCCAGAGCCCGCTCGGCAGCCGCCCGCTCGTTGTCGTCGGCGATCGCGGCCGGGTCCGGTACCGACGCCGACAACGGCAGGCCCTGACCGGGATTCGTGCCCCAGGTGACGAACGGCGTCAGCTCGCCGGCGTCCAGCACCACCTCCGCGTCGAAGGAGGCGTCCTCGTCGGTGGGCAGCGAGGACCAGTAGTCGACGGCGGCGTCCCAGTTCGCTCCCTGCGGAGCGTGCGGCCGACCCTGGAGGTAGGCGTAGGTGGTCTCGTCCGGCGCGATCATCCCCGCCCGGGCACCTGCCTCGATGGACATGTTCGCGATGGTCATCCGGGCCTCCATCGACAGCGCCCGGATGGCGGAACCGCGGTATTCCAGCACATATCCCTGACCGCCGCCGGTACCGATCTTGGCGATCACGGCGAGAATGATGTCCTTGGCGGTGACCCCGGGGGCCAGCTCCCCGTCGACCGTGATCGCCATGGTGCGGAACGGCTTCAGCGGCAGCGTCTGGGTCGCCAGCACGTGTTCCACCTCGCTGGTGCCGATCCCGAATGCCAGCGCGCCGAAGGCGCCGTGGGTGGAGGTGTGCGAATCACCGCAGACGATGGTCATTCCGGGTTGGGTGATGCCCAACTGCGGTCCGACGACGTGCACGATGCCCTGCTCCACATTGCCCATGGGAAAGAGCCGGACGCCGAATTCCGCACAGTTGGCGCGCAGCGTGTCCACCTGCAGGCGGGAGATCTCGTCGGCGA
>CAXSEW010000387.1:0-4739 GCA_964236185.1 uncultured Nakamurella sp.
GCGGCAGGCCATCACGTCGCCGCCCAGCACCCGGGAGCGCATCTCGGTGGTCACCGTCGCAGACATGAAGTGCTGCAGTGCAGCGAAATGACCACCTAAGATGATCACCTCCGGGTCCAGCATGTTCGCCAGCACCGAGGCCCCGAGGCCGAGCCGCCGGCCGGTCTCGGCCAGCGCGGACACCGTCCGGACATCGCCGGACTCGGCGCGGCCGATGATCTGCTGCAGTCGGGTCGCCATGTTGCCGTCGCGCAGGTCGTCGCCGGTATCGGTGACGGCTTCCACCACGGCGTTCATCCCGACCGCCGTCTCCCAGCAGCCACGTCGGCCGCAGCCGCACAGCGCACCGGGGTCACCGATCGGCATATGACCGACTTCACCGGCGAAACCTGTTGCGCCGCGGAGGATCCGGCCGTCGATGATCATGCCGGCACCGACGCCGATCTCGCCTATCAGGTACAGCAGATTGCCCGCGCCCGCGGAGGGGCCGAGAGCATACTCGGCCATGGCGCCGTAGTTGGCGTCGTTGTCCACCCCGATCCGGGTGCCCGGCCACCGCAGCCGGCCCATCAGCGTGTGCACCACGTCCACCTGGCGCCAGGCGAGATTCGGCCCGTAGGCGAGCACGCCGGCATCGATGTCGATCAGGCCGGGCAGTGACAGATTCAGCGTCTCGACCTGCTCGGGCCGGGCGCCGCAGTCGGCGACCAGCGTGCCGGCGAGTTCGGCCACCTTGCCCATCGCCCGCGCCGGGCCGAGTTCGACCATCGGCAGGTCCAGCCGGCGGCGCCCCAGCACCCGGCCGGTGAGGTCGGTGACCACCCCGGCCAGGTAGTCGACGTTGAGCTCCAGGCCGATGCAGCGCACCATCGCGGTGTTGACCTCGATGGTGCGCCCGGGGCGGCCCACTCCGCTGCGCTGGATGATGCCCTCGATGGCCAGCCCCCGGTCGACCAGTTCGGTGACCAGGCTGGAGACGGTGGCCTTGTTCAGGCCGGTGTCCTCGGCCAGGCGCGCCCTGGACCGCGGACCACCGGCCGCCAGGCTCCTCATCAACAGCCCCAGATTCAGCCGGCGAACGGTGGCCTGATCGGCCGGCAGCGAGGTGTCGGAGCTGCCGCGCACCGGAAGTGGGCCGGGACGGACATCGGCGGCACCGAGTCCCTTCGCCGGCTCCACCTTCGGTGCGTGCACGGTCAGCGGCCCGAACTGGCCCGCCGACGACGGGTGATGGCATCGACGCTGGCGGCCAGCAGCAGCACGGCGCCGGTGATGATGTAGGTCCAGGTCGAGTTGTCGGTGATCAGGCCGAGCCCGTTGGGGATCAGCGCGATCACCAGACCGCCGATGATGGCGTCCCGAGCCTTGCCGCGCCCGCCGAACAACGAGGTTCCACCGATGACGGCGGCGGCGACGGCGAACAGCAGCTGGTTGCCGGTTCCCGAACTGGCCGTCACCGAGCCGATGCGCGATCCCTCGATGATGCCCGACAGGACCGCCATCGCCGAGCTGATCACGAAGCACGTGATGGTGATCCGGGTGACCCGGATACCGGCCCGGCGGGCGGCTTCCTTGTTGCCGCCGATGGCGTAGACGTAACGACCGAAAGCAGTGCGCCCCTGCAGAAATGTCAGCAGGATCAGTAGTACGGCGACGATCGGCACGATCCAGGGGATGCCCTGCACGGTGGCGCCGAACACGCCGCGGTTGACCGAGAGGTAGGCGGTGCCAAGGACTGCCAGCAGCCCGACGCCACCGATCCGGATCAGGATCGCGCCCAGCGGCGGCGTGGCCAGCTTCTTGCGCTGCTGGCGCTGCCATACCGACACGCTGTACAGGAGCCAGACCACGATGGCCCCGAGCACCAGTACCCAGCTCCACACCAGGGAGAGCGAGTTGTTGGTGATGGCGGTGATCACCGAGCTGGAGCGGTACGGGATGGAACCGCCCTGGCTCGCGATCGCCAGCAGCACACCCTGCCAGGCCAGGAAGAAGGCCAGCGTCACCACGAAGGACGGGATGCCGACGACCGAGACCAGGAAGCCGGTCAGCAGGCCCATCAGCACACCGACCAGCACGGCCGCGAGAATGGTCGCCCACCACGGCAGCCCGCTGTTGGCCAGCAGCTGGGCCGAGATCGCTGCGCCGACACCGCCGATCACGCCGGCGGACAGGTCGATCTCGCCGAGCAGCAGGACGAAGCCGATGCCCATGGCCAGCACCGTGATGGAGCCCGCCTGGGTCATCAGGTTCGCGAAGTTGCCGGCGCTGGTGAAGGTCTTGAATTCCAGCGCGGCGAACACCACGATGAGCACGATGAGTCCGGCCAGCGCCGGCAGTGCGCCGAGGTCGCCGCCGCGGATGCGGTTGCGGTAGGCCGTGTAGTAGCTGCCCAGCGAGACGGCGGCGTTGTCGCCCGAGAACGACGTCCGCGCCTCGAGCTCGGACAGCGTCGCCGCCTCGCCGGAGGTGGCTCCGTTACCGGCAACGACGTCGGCGCCGCCGGAGGACGAGGCCGCGTTCTTCTGCAGATCGGGTGAGCTCATGCTGACTCCTGCGCCAGTGCTCGGGGCAGACCGATGTCGCCGGTCCGGCCGGTGGTGATCAGTTCGACGATCTGACCAGTGGTGACGTCGGAGGCCGCGACGTCCGCCGCGACCCGCCCGAGGTAGAGCGGGGTGATCCGGTCGGACACCTCTTTGACGTCGTTCATGTTGTGACTGATCAGCATGACGGCGAGGCCGTTGTCGGCGAGCCGCCGCACCAGGTCCAGCACCTGACGGGTCTGCGCCACACCCAGGGCCGCGGTGGGCTCGTCCAGCATCACGACCTTGGAGTTCCACAGCACCGCCTTGGCGATGGCGACCGTCTGGCGCTGCCCACCCGACAGGCTGGATACCAGCTGTCGCACGGAGGAAACGGTCCGCACCGACAGCGAGGCGAGGGTTTCCTTCGCCCGGGTCTCCATGGTGCTCTCGTCCAGCACGATCGAGCTCTTCAGCTCGCGCCCCAGGAACATGTTCTGGACGATGTCCAGGTTGTCGCAGAGCGCCAGGTCCTGGTAGACGATCTCGATGCCCAGATCGGCGGCGTCGCGCGGGCCGCTGACCGACACCTGCTTGCCCTCGAACAGGTAGTCGCCGCTGTCGATGCCATGGATGCCCGCGACACACTTGACCAACGTGGACTTGCCGGCGCCGTTGTCACCGACGACCGCGGTCACCTGCCCGGTGTACAGCGACAGGTTGACGTCGTGCAGCACCTGGACGGCGCCGAAGCTCTTGTTCACCCCCCGCAATTGCAGGATCGGCTCGGTCGATGTGCTCATCAGCAACTCCTTGGGTGGGTGTGGGGCTACCGACGCAGGCAGTCGGGCGGGGCGCCGGCCATAGGAAAACGGACGCGGTGAATGCCACCCCTAGCTGGTAGTGGTCATTCACCGCGTCCGGTCAATCAGTTCTGCGGTTGTTGCTCCGCTGGCGCGACAGGCGTCAGCTGATTCCGGCGGCCTTGCAGGCGTCGGCGTACTTGTCGGTGCAGATCTCGGCGGCCGTTGCGGCACCGCCGGTGATGACGTCCTTGACGTTCGTCTTGGTGATCGCCTCGGGTACCAGCAGTACGGCGGGAACGTCCTTGCCGGCCTTGGTGTCCTTGACGGTGCTGGTGGTCGCCGGCTTACCGCCCTTGAGCAGCGCGATGGCCGCGTCCGCGAGCGCACCGGCCTCCTTCTTGGCCGACTTGAACACGCTCATGCACTGCGTGCCGGCCAGGATGTTCTGCAGACCCTGGACGGTGGCGTCCTGGCCGGTGACCGGGATCTTGGCGCCGGCCGGCAGCACGGAGATGGCCGCGTTGCCCAGGCCGTCATTGGCAGCCAGCACGCCGTCGATCTTGCCGCCGGTCTTGGTCACCATCTGCTGGAAGATGGTGGCCGCCTGCTGGTTGTCCCACTTCGGCACGGCCTGCTCGGCCACCACCTTGTAGTTCTTCATCGGGTCCAGGATCTTGTGCGCGCCTGCCGCGAAGGCGGTGGCGTTGGAGTCGTCCGGGGATCCGTTCAGGTAGACGATGTTCTTGTCGCCGCTGCCGAGGCAGGTCGCCAGTCCCTGGCCCTGCAGTTCACCGACCTTCTCGTTGTCGTAGGAGATGTAGGCCTCGGCGCTGCCGCCCAGGGTCAGCCGGTCGTAGTCGAGGGTCTTGACGCCCTTGGACTTCGCGTTGGCCTCGATGGCTGCACCTGAGTTGTTGTCCAGGTTGACGATGGCCAGCACCTTGACGCCCTGGGTGATCATCTGGTCGGCGATGGTGGTCATCTGACCGGCGTCGCCCTGGGCGTTCTGGATGATGGCGTCCACTCCGGCGGCCTTGAAGGCGGCCTCGAGGGTGGGCTTGTCCTGGGTTTCCCACCGGGCGGAGGACTTGGTGTCCGGCAGGATGACGCCGACCTTGCCGCTGATAGCGCCGCCTCCGCCGCCGGCTGCGGAGGAGCCTGGCGCGCTGGACATGGCCGAGCTCGACATGCCCGAGCTCATCGGTGCGGAGCTGGACATGCCCGAGCTCATCGGTGCTGAGCTGGACATGCCCGAGCTCATCGGTGCCGAGCTCGACATGCTCGAGCTCATGGGTGCCGCGCTGGACGTCGCCGAGCTGGCACCGGACGAACCGGCACCTGCCGCGGCAGAGGTGGCGGACGAGACGGCGCTGGAGACGCTGCTGGCAACCGGGGTGGACTTGCTGCC
>CAXSEW010000388.1:0-4706 GCA_964236185.1 uncultured Nakamurella sp.
GGCGGTCAGCGAGATGGCTGCGACGCGCCGCAACGACTCGGACGTGACCTTGCTCGCGCAGGCTCTCGGCGAGATGCGTTCCGCTGCAGCTATTCCCGACGTATCGAACTTCGTGGAAGCCGACATGGCCTTCCACCAGTACATTCTCGACGCGGCAGACAACAGCATGATTGCGTCACTGTTCGACCCGATCTCGCAGATCCTGCGACTGACCCGGCACCAGACGTCCTCGCACGCGCCGGTCCGCGAGAACGCGATCGCCGACCACACCAAGATCTTCGAGGCCGTGCGCAAGGGCACGCCGGTCAAGGCAGCTCGTGCGATGCGGGCGCACCTGGACCAGACCGAACGCGACATGGAGCAATATGTCCTCAATCCCAGTGATGCACTGCTGGCGATGAAGGCCGAAGACTTCAACGCGTCCAAGGGTCGCAAGCGCACCGCCTCCTGATCGCTGCCTGTACCGCCCTCGTTCACCATTCCGTTCCTACATTCGCGCCGCCTGAGTCGGACGAACACCGCTATCAACCCGAAGGATTCCCATGAAGATCGTAGTTACCGGCGCGCACGGAAAAGTTGGTCGCGCGGCTACCAAGGCCCTGCTCGCCGCTGGTCACGAGGTACTGGCGACTGACCTCACCCGACCCGGCTTCGAGCGACCGGAGGCCGGCGTGGCCAAGTACCAGATGGCAGACCTGACCGATGCCGGAGAGGCGTTCGCGGTCATCCGCGGCGCCGACGCCGTGGTGCACACCGCGGCCATCCCGGAGCCCACCGGTAACCCGCCGCAGGTCGTGTTCCGGACCAACCTGATGGCCTGCTTCAACGCCCTGGAGGCCGCAGTCCGCTTCGGTGTCAAGCGTTTCGTCAACATCTCCAGCGAAACGGTACCCGGGTTCTTCTTCCCCGAGCGCGACTTCCTGCCGGACTATGCGCCGGTCGACGAGTTGCACCCGGCGCGGCCGCAGGATCCGTACGCGTTGTCGAAGTTGTTCGGCGAGCAATTGATGGACGCCGCTGTGCAGCGATCCAATATCCGCTGCATCTCGCTACGGCCGAGTTGGGTGCAGTACGAGGGAAACTACGAGCAGAACCTCGGGCCGCAGATCCGTGATGCGGCAGTAGTGAGCCCGAACCTGTGGAGCTACATCGACGCCTACGATCTGGCCGACGCCATCGTGCTTGCGGCGGAATCCGAGCTACCCGGCCACGAGGTCTTCTACATCGCCTCACCGGACAATGTCGGCGGGCACGATTTCGCAGCGGTGCTCCGTCAGTACTACGGAGACAAGATCGAACTTCGTCCGCTCGATCGGGTGGACGCCTCCGGCATCTCCTCACGCAAGGCCATGGACGTCCTGGGGTGGACCCCGAAGCGGTCCTGGCGCGACTACCTGGACAACGACGGCCGGATGTTGCCCCGGTAGCGCTGCCACGGCCCCGGCCAGCGCTGTTCTGATGTACGTCTCGCAGTGGCGCGGATGGCGAGCGAGCGTGCACTGGCCGGTCGCGTGCGACAGGTGACCGCACACTGGCGCGCCCGCGCTCGGTTCGACGCCACACTGCGCATCACGGTAGGCGCAGGAGGTCACTGCCGGCGGGTGGCTCCGACGTCGACGTCATGGATGGTGGTCACATGGCCGCCAGGTCCCGACAGAGTCCGGCGCCACTGCGCAGCTGTGACGACCGCCCGGCCGGACGCGACGACGCCGAGCCCGACCGCCGCACGCACGAGGGCTACGAATGGGCTTTCGTCCTCGACGGCAGGCTCCGTCTCGTCCTTGGGGAGCACGACCTCGTCCTCGAACCAGGCGAGGCGACCGAGTTCGACACCCGGACCCCGCACTGGTTCGGCGCCACCAGCTCCGGACCGGTGGAGTCCTCAGCCTGGTCGGCAAGCAGGGTGAACGAGCGCACGTCCGAGCCGTCCCGTAGCGGCACGGCTTCCGCTACGGAGCCGGTGCTAGTGCAAAAGGTTCTGCGTCTCCAGCAGCCCGTACTGGATCAGCGATTCGACCGCGTCGGCAGCGAGCTCCAGATCGATCGGCAATTCCTGGCGGTCTGCCCCCGCGAAGTCCCGAAGGACGAAGTCGGCCGGGTCCATCCGACCAGGCGGCCGGCCGATGCCGCACCTCACCCGCTGATAGTCCTTGCTGCCCAGTGCCGCAGTGATCGACTTCAGCCCGTTGTGGCCGCCCTCGCCGCCGCCCTGCTTGACCCGGACCACGTGCGGCGGCAGGTCCAACTCGTCGTGCACCACAATCACGTCAGTCGTCGGCACCTTGAAGAACCGGGCCAGTCCGGCGACCGGGCCGCCGGACAGGTTCATGTAGGAGCGTGGCTTCGCGACGATCGCCCGCGCGCCGGCCAATCGGCCTTCGGCGATGTCCGCGCCGGCCTTGTGCGTCTTGAACTTCGCACCGCACCGCTGGGCGAGCACGTCGGCCACCATCGCGCCGATGTTGTGTCTGTTGCCGGCGTAGGACGCGCCCGGGTTCCCGAGGCCGACGACCAGTACCTGCGGCGGCGGCTCGTACGAGGTCATGCTGAAGTCCTTCCGAGGGGGGAGCGTCCGGGCGAGGCGCCCGCCGGGTGGCCCAGACGCCGACGGGCGCGCCCGAGAATCCGGACGCGCCCGTCAGGCGGTGGAGCGGAAGGTCAGTCTTCGACGATCTCTTCGGGCTGCGGCTCGGTCGACTCGGCGGCCTCGCCGGCACCGTCGGCTTCGAGGTCCTCGGTGGTCGGGGCGAGCGACACGGCGACGACCAGGGTCTCCGGATCGCTGATCAGGGTCGCGCCCTCGGGCAGGGTCACCTGCGAGGCGAGTACCTGCGCTCCGATCTCCAGGCCGTCGATCGACACCTCGAGGGACTGCGGGATGTGCAACGCCTCCACCTCGATGGACAGCGTGTTCGCGTCGGTCAGCACCAGCGAGCCCGCCGTCGGTTCGCCGGTGACGACCACGGCGATGTCGACGGTCACCCGCTCGCCACGCCGGACGATGATCAGGTCGATGTGCTCGAAGTAGTCGCGGAGGGGGTGACGCACCACAGACTTGGCCAGCGCCAGCTCGTCGCCGCCCGGGAGGGCGAGCGTCAGGATGGTGTTGGCGCCGCCTTTGATCGCATGGGCAAACTCACGGGCCGGCAGGGTCAGATGGCGGGGATCGGTGCCGTGGCCGTACAGGACGGCGGGGATCTTGCCGGCAGCGCGGATGCGGCGGGCGAAGCCCTTGCCGAACTCACTGCGGGACTCGGCGGAGAGGCGGACCTCGGACACGTGAAGCTCCTAAGAAAACGGTGGGTCTGGATGGGTCTGGAGTAGGCCGCCACGGCAGCGAAGAGCACGAGCGGATCCAGAACACCGACCCACCGCGTCGATCACGGTGACCTGTGCATCTCAAGGTCTCCCGGAACACCGGGATCTCCGAGAAAGCGACCAGTCACCCTCGCCGAGGCAACCCCCGAAGCTTACGCGGCATTCAACAACCGGCCAAACCGTCGCGGTGCGCTCGAGCGCGTTCCGGTGCAGCGCGCGCGGTCCAGCGTGCGGCGAGCGCGGTTCATCTCTACGAGCGTGTTGCTGAGCGCTCAGCGCAATTGCAGCGCGCGCGTCCCGGGTCTGCTGCGTCCGCCCGGGCGGTCAAGCGCCGGACGTCAGTGATCCACCAGGGTCACTTCGAACGAGTACTGACTGGCGCGGTAGACGTGGTGCCCCCACTCGACGGGGCGGCCCGAATCGTCGTGGGTGGCCCGGTCCATGGTGAGCAGTGGGCTGTTCTTGCGTTCACCCAGCAGCTGGCACTCCTCCGGCGTGCCGGTGCGCGCGCCGATTCGCTGCTTGGCGACCCGGATGTGCACGCCCTTGGCCCGCATCAACTGGTAGAGCCCACGGGTTTTCAGATCGGCAGCGCCGATGTCGGCAAGATCCTCCGGCAGGTAGTTCTCCAGGATGGCCAGCGGCTCGGAGTTCGCGAATCGTAGCCGTCGCAGCCGCAGCACCTTCGACCCGACCGGGACGGCGAGGAACTGGGCGACCTTCTCCGACGCGCTGACGGTCTCGTTGACCAGCAACGTCGTGGTGGGCCGTTGCTGCCCGCGGGCCAGATCGTCGAACAGGCTGGTCAGTTCGACCGGTCGGGTCACCTGGCCGTGCACCACCTGGGTGCCGACGCCGCGCTTGCGGACCAACAATCCCTTGTCGACCAGTTCCTGGATGGCCCGGCGCATGGTAGGGCGGGACAGACCGAACTGATCGGCCAGACTGATTTCGTTGTCCAGTCGGGCGCCCGGACCGAGCTGGCCGCTGGAGATTGCCTTTTCGATCAACTGGGAGACCTGAAAGTACAGCGGGACGGGACTGGATCGGTCCAGGTCCAGAAACAGGTCCGTCATCGGCCCTCCCTTTCGGTCCTGACAGCGTACTACGGCACAGCTTGTTGGCCGAATGACAGAATGTACTGACAAACTATTGACAGTCGGCCGGTGGTTCGCCAGTGTTGAGAACATTCGGAGCATCGCGGCCCGGAGGAACACCGTCGGCCGCACAGCCAAAGGAGCGGGCGTGAGCGAGCATCGCGGCGAGGAACGAGCGAGGAGCGGAACGAACAGCGATGAGCGTCTGCGCGAAGAGCAATCGACTCTGAGCGGAAATCTCGATGTGGTGACGATCGGCCGGATAGGCGTCGACCTGTATCCCCTGCCGGC
>CAXSEW010000389.1:0-4692 GCA_964236185.1 uncultured Nakamurella sp.
TCATCGAATCCGACGACCTTGATGTCGCCCGGCACCCGGATGCCCTCCAGATGCAACTCACGGAGTGCGCCGACCGCCAGCTCGTCGCTGAAGCAGAACAAACCGTCGGGTGGACGAGGGGACTGCATCAGCTGACGAACCGCTGCGGCCCCATTGCTCCGGCTGTAATCGACAGTGCGGACGTGCAATTCCTCGTCGACGCCGCGTCCGGCAGCCTGCAGAGCTGCGCGGTAGCCCCGCAGCCGCTGACGTGAGGTGACGTCGGAGGGGACCGGACTGCCGCCGATGGCGACGACCCGTCGACATCCGGACGCGATCAGGTGACGGACCGCATCCCGCGCTGCCGCGACGTTGTCGATGCCGACATGGTCGAAGGTGCTCTTGGCCGTGCGCTCGCCGAGCAGCACCACCGGGATGTTCGGGCGGAGATTGGACAGCGCCCGCCCGTTGAGGCCCTGTGAGCTCAGCAGCACGCCGTCGACCCAACCGGCCCGGTCCGCGATGTCCAGCAGGGCCATCTCCCGGTTGGCGTCACCACCGGTTTCGTCGATCATCACCGTGCAGCCGAGAGCACTTGCGCGCTCGACGACCTCGTGAGCGATCTCGCCGAAGTACGGCGCGGTCAGCAGCGGCAACAGCAGGGTGACCATACCGGTCCGGCCACGCCGGAGACCCCTGGCCATCAGGTTGGGCCGGTAGTTCAACTCCTCCAGCGCGGCTCGCACCTTCGCCCGCATCTTCTCCGAGACGTACGGGTAGTCATTCACGACGTTGGACACCGTGCGGGGCGCAACGCCCGCGTGCCTGGCAACGTCCCGCATGGTGACCGCCACGGCAACCCCCTACCTGGTCGGTGCCAGATCGTCGTCCAGAGGAGGCCGGGCGGGGGTGGCCGCTCGGCTGCTGGCGCTGTTCGTCCCACAGTCTGGAGCAGGACTTGGAGCTGTGCAACAGGTCAAGTCGTCTTGTGACAATTGGCGGTAGCGGCTCTTGCCTCGATGCAAGAGTTGTGGAATCGTTTGTCGGGTGTCAACGACGTCACATGAAAGGGACTGGCTCATGACGAGCTCCTTATCGCGCCGCCGATTCCTCACCGCCAGCAGCGGACTCAGTCTGGCGGGCCTGCTGGCGGCGTGCTCGTCGCCCATCACCAGCAGCCTCACCGGGGCGCAGCCGAACACCGCTGACGTCATCTTCTGGCATTTGTTCGGCGGCGGTGACGGCGCCAACATGAAGACAATGGTGAACAATGTCCAGGTGGCCGACCACATCTCGGTCGAGGCCACGCTGCTGTCGTGGGGAAACCCGTATTACACGAAGCTCGCGTTGGCCGCGTCCAGCGGCCGGCCACCGGACGTCGGTATCGCTCACCTGTCCCGGCTGCCGCTGCTGGCCCAGGCCGGTCTCCTGGAACCGATCGAGGACACTGGGGCTACCGCCGCCGGGATCACGCAGGACAAATTCACCCCAGCCGCGTGGTCGAAGGCCACCGTCGACGGCAAGGTGTACGCCGTGCCGTTGGACACCCATCCGTACGTCATGTACTACAACGTCGACCTCGCCAAGAAAGCGGGATTGCTCAACGCCGCCGGTGACAACCTCAAGCCGATCAACGGCCGCGACGATTTCGTCAATGCGCTGAAGGCGATGAAGTCGGCGGGTGCTGGGCGTTACGGCGCGGTGTCGTCGTTCACCGCCGATCCGTCGACCAGCTGGCGCTTCTTCATGACGCTCTATTCCGGAGTGGCCGGACCCATCGTGTCCGACCTGGGAACCAAGGTCAGTCTTGACTCCGCCGCGCTGGAGGAGACCTTCGCCTTCATGCAGAGTCTCACCGGATCATTGGGCTTGATGCCCGGCAATGCGACCTCCACCACCGCCGGCACGTTGTTCGGTCAGGGAGCCGTCGGCTTCTTGTTCGACGGGGTGTGGCAGCTGCCTACCTACAAGGGGACGACGTTGCCCAGTGGCGCGCCGCTCAACTTCAACCTGGTCCCGTTCCCGGCAATCCTCGGACCGAAGCCGCACGCTTATGCCGACTCACATTCGCTGGTGATCCCTCGATCCACCGGTCGGTCCGCGCAACGGACCGCGGACGCTGTCACCTTCATCAAGGGGCTGCTCGACAACAGTCAGGTGTGGTCCGGCGGCGGACATGTCCCCGCCTGGTTGCCGGTACAGAAAAGCGCTGCCTTCGTGAAGGAGAAGCCGCAGAGCAACTACGTCCAGGCGGCTTTCAATGCTGTCTACGACCCGCCCGGCTGGTACACCGGCGCCGGTTCGGACTTCCAGACGCAGGTGGGATCCGTCATCATCAGCGTACTGGCCAACCAGCTCACCCCGCAGGCGGCAGCGGGTGCGATGACCGACGCACTCAAGACCTTTTCCACAGCAATTCCCCCGGTACAGTAGAAAGCGGAGCGGAAAAACAATGGCAACGGCTGTGGCGACTCCCGACACCGATACGCCCGCCTCCAAGAACCCGGCGCAGACGACGAAATCCGAATCCGGTCGCGCGGGTTGGTGGTTCTCGACCCCCTTCCTCGTCGTGTACGTACTCTTCCTGATCGGTCCGGTCCTCATCGGGCTGGTCATCAGCTTCTTCAATACCTCGACGGTCAGTGCCGGCGTGGGAAAATGGGTCGGCCTCTCGAACTACACCGCGGTGCTGAAGAACGCAGACTTCTGGGCGTCGATGTGGCACACCGCCATCTTCGCCCTGCTCAGTACGCCTCTGCTCGTGGTCATACCGCTGCTGTTCGCGATCCTGGCCTCCCGGGTGGTGCGGAACCGGTGGTTCTTCAGGTTGGCGTTCTTTGCTCCCTACGTCGTGCCGTCCTCGGCCGTCTGCCTGATCTTCGCCTTCATGTACACGCCGGAGACCGGCCTGATCACCAAAGCTTTCAGCGCCGTGGGTCTCTCCGCGCCCAACTTCCTCGGTAGTGCCGGTGGCGCCTGGTTCGGGGTCACCCTGCTGACCCTGTGGTGGACGTTCGGCTTGAACTTCATCCTGTACACCGCCGCCATCCAGGACATCTCGGAGGATGTGTATGAGGCGTCGGCCATCGACGGGGCCTCGCCGTGGCAGCAGATCACCCGCATCACGGTGCCGCTCCTCCGGCCCACGATCGCCCTGGTGCTCATCCTGCAACTGCTGGCATCGCTGAAGGTGTTCGACCAGATCTACATCCTGCTGGCCGGCGGGCCCGGCAACAAGACCAGGCCGGTCATCGAATACATCTATGACACCGGGCTCACTTCCTATCGGGGCGGTTACGCTTCCGCCGCCACCATGGTCTATCTCGTCGTGCTCATCGTCATCTCTGCGGTGTGGGTGTTGTTCAACCGGCGTACCACCGAAACCGCAACAGAAACCGCGACCACCACCACCGCGATCGACGCGTAGGAAAGGCCGAATCATGACTACCACGCTCACCCGCGGAGCAACACCGATCAGTCCCCGAGACATGAAGGAAGATGGGTTCAACGGGACGAAATTGTTCAACCGTCTCGCCGCGGTCTGTCTGGTGCTGTTCGGCCTGATCTGGCTGGTGCCCTTCGCCTACACGCTGGTCACCTCCCTGCGGCCCAACAACGAGATCACCGCCAATCCCACCAGCTGGTGGTCCAGCCATTTCTCGTTCAACGCCTACAACAACGCCCTGCACGACAACCCCATCGGCTGGTGGTACATCAACAGCTTCATCATCTCCGCACTGTCGGTGGTTTTCACCGTCGTCGTGTGCTCGATGATCGGATTCGCGCTAGCACATCTGAAGTTTCGCGGGCGTGGCGCCGTGACGGCTGCGGTGTTGATCGGCTTGATGGTGCCGACGCAGGCGACGATCATCCCGCAGTTCATCGAATTCCGCTCGATCCACCTGCTGGGAACCTATTGGGCGCTGATCCTCCCGGCCGTGGCCGCCCCGATCGCCGTGTTCGTGTTCCAGGCGTTCCTCAGGGGAATTCCGCAGGCGCTCATCGAGGCCGCCCGGCTCGACGGAGCCAGCTGGTGGATGATCTACCGTCGAGTGTGCATGCCGCTGTGTCGGCCGGCCATCTCAGCGGTGGCGATCCTGACCTTCGTGACCACCTGGAACGCCTTTCTCTGGCCGCTCCTCGCGTTGACGCAGACCAAGTCCCAGACGATCCCGGTCGGCCTGTCGGGCCTGGTCGGTGGCTCGGCGAACCTCTACGCCGAGACCATGGCCTCCTCGGTCCTGGGCTTCATCCCGCTGCTGGCCATCTTCCTGCTGTTCCAACGGCAGATCGTCCAGGGCGTGGCCCAGACCGGGATCAAATAGCCCCGTCGTCGACCGGCTCGCGCCGGTCGGCACCAGGAACGCGTTGACCGTACCGATTTCCAACTCGAACAGGGATCCTTCATGCGCTTCTTGCCTGTGCTGGCCGTTGTCGGCGCTCTGCTGACCTGCACCACCGCAGCACCGGCTGCTGCGGGTCCGGCCCAGTGGGAGACGGTTGCGACGCCGACGTGGCAGGTGCCCATTCCGTCGTCCTACCGCAACCCGCTGCCGTTGTCCCTGCCTGGTGGCGGACTAGCCCAGAGTTGCGCCGACCCGATGGTCATTCACGGGAAACAACCGCATGATTCCTCCTGGTATCTCTACTGCACCTCCGACGCCCTGGATTCGACGCTGGTCTTGCTCAACGTGCCCTTCGCCCTGATTGGCG
>CAXSEW010000390.1:0-4683 GCA_964236185.1 uncultured Nakamurella sp.
CAGGGGTTTGGGGAAGCCCAGCACCGATGAGGACCAGCGGTGCGTCGACGAGCTGCTGCACCGCTGTTGTCAATTGCGCGAGGTCGGCTGCTGCGGCCTCTCGAGCGCGACGGCCCGGCCGAGTTCGTCGGGGTCGACCGGGACGAGGTAGCCCTGACCGTTGAGGGGGAGTTCGGTTTCCTTTACCTCCCAGTGCCTCTGAGTTGCTGTCCACGGCGTGTTTGCCGCCTCGAGCCGCCGGCGCTCGTCGGCGGTGACCCGCCGCGAGATCGGTCCCTTACCCCATACCTGGCCTGGCTTCGAGAGCCGGTCGGCTTGCCTCGCCGGGTCGGTGTGTCAGTTGTTGGTGTGCAGGTGGCGACGGAGGAGCGCATGACACAGTTGTCAGCAGGCGGCTTGACGAGGTGCTGGGCCGGTGAGGGCGATGAGGGTGTCGAGGGTCGTCTCCAGGGGGCGGGTGTCGCGCTGGATCTGAGCGAGGAGCAGTCCGCCTTGGAGCGCTGCGAGGATGGTGACTGCGAGGTCGCCGGGTTTGGTGCCGGGCGGCAGCTCGCCGTTGGTGTGCATGGTCTGCAGCTGGTTGCTGATGGCGTCGGTCCAGCGTTGGAAGCCGGCGGCCACCCTGACGCGAACCTCTGGACCCGTTTCGGCGAGCTGCCCGCCGAGGGCTCCGAGCGGGCAGCCGCCTTGGCCGTTGACGCGGCCGGCTTCGGCGATGATCAGGTCGCGCCAGGCCCGGAGCCCGTCGGTGCTGGTGAGGTCGGCATTTTGTTGGGTGTGCAGGACCGCGTCGGCTTGGTGATCGATGACGGCGTCGAGGAGGGCGTCCTTGTCGGCGAAGTAGTGATATAGCTGCGAACCGCTCACCTCGGCGACGGTTTTCACGTCCTCGATGGTGGTGCGGGCAACGCCGCGGTTGTGGATCAGCTGCGCGGCGACAGAGATGATCCGGGTGCGGGTCCGATCACCCTTGGCGGTCAGCTTGGCCGCTCGCCGTGTGTTGATCACCATGACTTCATCATGTCTCAACTGTACCCAGACTGGGTTTGACAATCCACTTCGCCAGGTCAATAGTGGACTGCGTGACCCAGAAAAGAGGACGTGCATGATCTTGGTGACCGGGGCGACCGGCAAAGTGGGGTCAGAGGCGGTGCGGCTGCTGCGGCAGCGCGACGTCGCCGTACGGGCGTTGGTGCGGGACCGTGACAAGGCCGGCGGGCTCGCGGAGGCCGGTGCGGAGGTCGTCGTCGGCGACCTCGCGGTGCCGGCCACCGTGGACGAGGCGATGGTCGGCGTCGACGCGGTGGTGCTGGTCAGTCCCGCGGTGCCCGTCCAGGAGCTGAATGTTGTCGCCAGCGCGGCGCGGGCCGACGTTCAGCATGTCGTCAAGATCACCAGCAAGGCTTCGGCCGATTCGCCGATCGCCCGGCGGCGCGGGCAGAGCGAGATCGAGGCCGGGTTGGCCGCGTCCGGGGTCGAGCACACGCTGCTGCGGTGCAACGCCTACATGCAAAACTTCCTCGCCCTCGCCCCGGTGATCGCGAGAACGAGCAGTTTCGGCTCTAGCGCCGGCACCGGGCGGGTAGGTCTGATCGACGCCCGCGACGTCGCTGCTGTGGCCGTCGAGATCGCAGCCGCACCCGCCGCACACGCCGCACACGCGGGCAAGACCTACTGGCTGACCGGTCCGGCCCTGGTGTCCTACGCCGACGTGGCGGCGGTGCTGACGCAGCTGCTCAACCGGGCGGTCACCTATCGGCCCCTGCGCTTCGAGGAGGACCAGGCGGCGATGGTCGCGGCCGGCGTCCCCGAATCGGTAGCCCAGATGAACGCTCAGGCGTTCAGCTTGATTGCCGACGGTGACGCGGAATGGCTCTCAGACGACGTTGCTGCTTTGCTCGGGCGCCCGGCGCGTTCCTTCCAGCAGTTCGCCACCGACCATCGAACAGCATTCTCCTGATATATCGACCGGCACCTGACGGCGCCGACGTCATTTCCCGCGGTGTCCGGATTGGCCCTTCGAACACCTGTCGATCCCGCCGCTCTGGTTATACAGATAACGGATTGGTCGTACGCGGATCCGCCTTTAGGCCAAGATCAGACGGACTAGCCGAAGAGAGGTCTCCCATGACTGTTGTGCTACAGCGCCTCGTCGACAGGTCGATGCAGGACCGGGTCGAGCAGTTAGAGGTCGAATACTTCAGCTGGGTCAACCAAGAGCTGGGGGCCGAGTTCAGCATCGGTCTTGATGTCGAGGCGATGATCGCCCGGGACTTGGAAGAGTTGGAGATCTACCTCCCTCCGCGGGGTGCCCTGTTCGTGGCCGTCGACGGCGTCGACCTGGTGGGGATGATCTTCCTGACCTCGATCAGGGACGACACATCCCAGATCCGGCGGATGTATGTGCGCGCAGATCACCGCCGCCAGGGCTTGGGCGGGACACTGTTCGGCGCGGCCGTCGACGCCGCCCGTGACATCGGCTACACAACCGTGCTCTTGGAGAGCCCGCGGTCCTGGGCCGGGGCGCACGCCGTCTACCGGGCGCACGGCCTCCAGACGGTGGACCCGTATCCGGAAAGCGAAGTCCCCGAGCCCCTCCGCCAATACTGGACCTTCATGGGAAGGCAACTGTAAGCACCACACCGGCCGTGGCCCCACGGGCCGGCTGCGCGGTGAGTGAGCGGCCGTGGCGCGGCGCCCCGTGGTGGTCGTGCACGGCCATTTTTGGGGTTTTGTCCAACCGCTGGGTGGCAGTGGTCGCACAGTCGATCGGTTCGCACTGCGGCACCGTCCAGGCTCAGGCCGGGCCCGGTGCGGATGATCACTTCGTCGTCCTCGTGGAGGAGGGTGGCCACGAATTGCCAGCCGGCGATGGAGATCAGGGCGTGGTTGAGGGTCAGGGTCGTCATGGAGCGGTACACGGTGCGCTGTGCGCGGCTGTCCAGCGTCACGAGCTGCGGCTCGACCGTCTCGGTGGTGCTGTAGGTGAAGAGCTCGGCGACGCCACGCGGTCGGACAAGACGATGCTGTCCGCACCGCGTGGGGGGCGCCTACCTTGCCGATCCGCGCATCCTCAGGGCGGCGGACGCCGACCGGTCCTGTTGCCCGCCCCGCATAGTCGGATGAACCCGCAGCCCTACCACCGCACCTGCGGTATTACGCTAACGGTGTGACTTCCTTTCGTATCTCAGAGGCGGCCGGTCTGCTCGGAGTCAGCGACGACACGGTTCGGCGGTGGATCGACGCGGGGTCGTTGACCTCGACCAAGGATCCAGCCGGGCGAGCCGTCCTCGACGGGGCGGACCTGGCCGCCTTCGCGCAGACCAACGCCCACGTTGTCGCCGACCCGTCCGGTGTGGGTCGCTCGGCCCGCAACCAGTTTGTCGGTCTGGTGACCTGCGTCGTCGTCGACAAGGTGATGGCCCAGGTGGAGATCCAGTGCGGGCCGCACCGGGTCGTTTCGCTGATGAGCAGCGAGGCCGTCCGCGACCTCGACCTACAGGTCGGCTCTCTCGCCGTTGCCGTCGTCAAGGCCACCACCGTCATCGTGGAAACCCCGAAGGGACGATCGTGAGTTGTTTCCGCTCCAGGTGCGGGTGCGCAGTACTCAGCGCCGTGGTGGCCGGGGTCGTGCTGCTGTCGGCGTGCTCGTCCAACTCCACGAGTGCGGCCGGATCGACAAGCTCATCCGGTACCGCCGCGTCGTCATCGGCGTCATCGGTGCCCGCGTCGACTGCGGCCGCCGTCACCGGCACGCTGAAGGTCGACGCGGCCGCGTCGCTGAAGAAGACGTTCGACAAACTGGCGACCGAGTTCGAGACCGAGCACCCGGGCGTCAAGGTCACGGTTTCCTACGACGGTTCCGCGGTGCTCGCCACGCAGCTGATCGGCGGCGCGCCGGTCGATGTGTTCGCCTCCGCCGACAACAAGAACATGACGAAGGTGACGGACAAGAAGCTGATCACCAGCCAGCCGGTCGAATTCGCGACGAACACGTTGCAGATCGCGGTAGCGCCCGGCAACCCGAAGAAGATCACCAGCCTCGAGGATCTGACGGGTTCCGGTCTCAACGTGGATCTGTGCGCGGTGGCCCAGCCCTGTGGCGCTGCTGCGCAGACTGCCCTCGCCGCCGCGGGGGTCACGGTCAAGCCGATCAGCCTGGAGCAGAGCGTCACCGCGGTGTTGACCAAGGTCGAATCCGGTGACGCCGACGCAGGTCTAATCTACCGGACCGACGTACTGAGCGCAGCCGGGAAGGTCACCGGCGTCGATTTCGCCCAAGCGGCCAAGGCCGTCAACCACTATCCGATCGCGGCCCTGGACGCGGCCCCGAATCCGGCCGCTGCGCAGGCCTTCGTCGCCCTGGTCACTGGTTCAGCTGGGCAGAAGGTGCTGTCCGCAGCAGGTTTCGGTGCGCCGAGCGGCTGACCGGCGACCGATCGCGACGTGCGGCAGGATGACGGGGTGACCAGCCCCGTCCTTCCCGGCGAGTCGGAACTGGCTGCCCGATCCGGACGCAACGACAGCACCGCTGCTCCTGTGGGCACGCGTCATGGAGCGACGTCCGCAAGCAGGTCCGTGCCGCAGATCCTGTTCCTGCCGGCGACGGTGGGCGTGCTGTTCCTGCTGCTGCCACTGGCGGCACTGCTCGTGAAGGCGAACTGGCCGGCATTACCCGCAGCC
>CAXSEW010000391.1:0-4661 GCA_964236185.1 uncultured Nakamurella sp.
GGCGGCCGCGAGTAAGGCCCTGCTGCGTCGTAGCGAATGGCGAGGAAGCTACCGGCGACGAAGCTCGGGATCGACGCCGGCGGTTGACCGAGCGGCCCGTCGCCGTACCCGACCCCGGTCGGCAATGTGCTGCAACCAGGGCCGGTTCTGTTTCCCACAGCCGGTGGATGGTGGCCCTGTGCAGCCCAGTCAGGTCAGCGACGTCGTCGGGGGTGAAGTCGTACGGGTGATCGGCCAACACTGCACGTCGAGTCGAGAACCAGCCGCTCGATGGCCGGTCCCCAACGCTGTGCCAGAAAGGAGCTGTGGAAGTTGACCCAGTGGCCGTCTGCACCTGACGACAGCGGGCGTTGTCCAGGGTTCCCCGCAGCTGTGGGCACCGCGGATGGAGCGGCGGGTACAGCGGGTGCGGTCGAACGCCGACAAAGTTCGTGTCTGTGATCGGTTGGTCGCCTGGCGTGGGAGCTAGGGCTCCCGTCGGGTACGGACGCAAACGTTTCTGCGTCGAGCAACGCAGCGGAGATTGGGCCGGGCTGCGTGGGACCGGGAGTGCCATCTGTCGTGCTACCGGGTCGTGGAGGCTGCACGTGGCATCCGAGAAGACGGTGGCGAGATCTACCGCGTCGTCGGCTGGTGCCGGTGGTCGTAGGTTGCTGCCGTGGTCATGCTGGTCCGCCGCGCTGCTGTTGACGACATTCGGTTTCGCGCTGGCCTTCCGGGTGGGTGGGCCGCGGGGTGTGGTCTTCACGGATAACTTGACCCAGCTGATTGCCGCCGGTGCGGCGGCGCTCGCCGCGAGCTGGGCGGCGCGACGCCGTACCGGGAGGCAACGTGCCGCGTGGGCGTCGGTGGCCGTAGGTGCCGGCGCCTGGACAGCCGGTCAAGGATTGTGGTCGTTTTACGAGCTGATCGCCGATTGACCCACACCGTTCCCTTCATGGGCAGATGCGGGATACCTGCTGTTCCCGGTAGGGGCCGCGGTGGGCCTGGGTTTGTTGCCGACCATTGGTGGAGGCGCCCGCCGGCGGTGGCTGCTCGACGGCGGCATCATCGTGTCCTCGCTCGTCACGGTGTCATGGGCCACGACGCTCGGCGCTGTCGCGCAGGTTTCCAGTGACTCCCACTTCGGGTTCGCTGTATCGATCGCCTATCCTGTCGGTGACATCCTCGTTCTGAGCATGGCCATCCTCGCGGTCTGCCGTCCCCACGCACAGCGCCGTGAACTGGTACTGCTGAGCTTGGCGATGACCGCGATGGCGGTGGCCGATTCCATTTTCGCCTGGCTCAACGCGACGGAAAGGTATGCGACCGGGAGCTTGTCGGATATTGGCTGGGTGGCGGCGTTCTTTCTGTTGGCGATCGCCGGGGTGAATGCCGCGACCAGCACCGTCCAGCCGATCTCGCCGGTGGTGGAACCGGGGCGCCCTGCGGCCTCCCGATGCTGCCGTACCTACCGCTGCTGTGCGCCGCGGGTGTCCTCCTCGTTCGCCAGGTCCAGGGCGCCAGCGTTGACATCGTCGAATTCCTGAGCATGTCGGTAGCGCTCGCCATGTGCTGACCAGACAATACTTCACGGTCCGGGAGAACCGGGAGCTGCTGCGGGTGGTTGCCGCCCGGGAGAATCAGCTGCACCAGCAGGCTTTCTAGGATCCGTTGACCGGCCTGGCCAACCGTGCATTGTTCATCAACCGGGCCGAGCACGCTCTGGAATTGCACCGCCGTGACCTCCGTGCGGTATCGGTGCTGTTCTACGGCCTCGACGATTTCAAGACTGTCAACGACACCCTCGGCCACGCCGCCGGTGATGAATTGTTGACCAGGGCGGGCGAAAGGTTGCGGGGAGCACTTCGACCGGGTGACACCCTCGCGAGGCTCGGCGGGGACGAGTTCGCTGTGCTGCTGGAAGATGACGGCGAACCGGCGGCGGTGGGAGGCCGAACGACCGATTCGTCGACGACGGGGACCGCCTCGTTCCTGCAGCTCACGGAAGACGGCATGCTGCTGGCACGGCGGACCGAACGCAGCAGTGGTCGAGTCGCATCCGGTGCAATACGCAGAGGTTTAACTGACATAAGGTAGATTATCGGCGAAATGTGTTGTGCGGCAGCGGGTCTCGATCCTGCAAAGCGTCACGTGACGTATCAACACGTGGACGACGCATCAGCGGGAATCCGTCGCATCGAACGAGTGCTTCCAACCATCGGGTGCCAACCATGTCTAGAGGTCGAGGATCAGGGCAAGAGCACCGTCGACCCGCTGCATCTCATCGACGCTCAAGAAGCCGACCGGCTCGTTGAGGCGGTTGAGATCTACAGTGGCGATCTGATCGCACATGACCATCGTCTGGCGGTCCCTGATGGTCACCAGTGGACGGAAGCTGGTTGCGCGGGCGCTGGTGCTGGTGAAGGCGACGATCCAGGTGCTCAAGGTCAGTCAATCAGGTTGCAGGACGACGGCGTAACGGCGACCTTGCTGCTCGTGTCCTTTCCCTCGAGCTGGGAGTCGGTAAACCTCACCCCTCATGCAGCGCCGCGATCTCCTGCTGTATTGCCCGAATTTCGGATAGATCATCCGGGTCGTCTTTGATCGAGCGCGCTTCGGCGGCTGCAATCTGCCTGCGCTCGTCCCGCTGCATGGCAGCCAGGGCAGCGAGGATTACCTGGTCAGCGCTCTGGCGCCGCGAAGCGCCAACCTGCAGCAGCAGGTCGCGGGTACTTGTCTGCACCTTGACGGTAGTGGTGTCGGCCATGCATCCAGTCTACCTGCGGTAGACCGCGCCGTCTCTCTGACAATCTTCGCGGCCAGGTCGGCGTGACCGGCTCGAGATGGACCATGAGGTTGCTGGTCGGCGGCCGACCATCGGTGCAGGGCGGTGCCAATGTGGTCCTCTAGCTGCCGCGACCAGCTGTTGCTTGTGTCGCTCTGGGCGTACCGGTCCCCCGGGACGGGGTCGTGGACCCGCTCGAGCAAGGCGCACACGTGACCCCACGGCAACTTCCCAACGGGTCGTTGGGAAACTGCCTCAGGGGCGGGCGGGGCGGCGGGGAAGGCCGCCTGTACTGCGGATTTGTCGCCGACAGGCTCCTCATGTCGCGAACGCCCGGCGCAGCTCCGGCCGCGAGGCGCTTGATCACTCCGGAGCCCCCGGCTCCGACTGCTACGAGTCCGGGATGAGCCGGCCGATCCTAGCCCCAGACCCTCAGACGAGCGCAGGAAGGCGCGATCACCCACGATTCCCGCCATAATCGTGGGTAATAGGTCGACTCCCGGGGGTCACCGTCACGGGCGATCGTTGCACCAGCCGAGTGTTACCGATGGGCAAGTGGTGCACCCATTCCAGCCGCGCACTCATCTCCAGCAGGGGTGTGCACGCAACGAGCACGCGTGTCGCGCCGATGACGTTCGTCGCGACAACGGTTTCCAAGTCTTCGATGTCAGCCTCTGCGGGCGGTCGCTGCATGCCGGAGATCCCGGCGTTGTTGACCAGGACGTCGAGCGCCCCGATCTCCTGCCGTAGGTGTTCGACGGCTGCGCGAACCGAGGCGTCGTCGGTGACGTCGATCGCGATGGCGCGGGCGCCGATCGGTTCGGCCAGTTCGCGACCACGTCCGAGGTCCCGCGCTCCGAGGTAGACGGTGTGCCCGGTCTCGGGCAGGCGTCGGGAGAGCTCGAGGCCAACGCCCCGCGTGGCTCCGGTGATGAGGGTGGTGGTCATGTCGAAAGTGTTCCACCGCCTGCCCGGCCACCGCTGACGGGCAGGCGGCCGCAAACCTTCACCGGCTAACGCAGGACATCTCAGGGAGCAGTCAGGCGCTCGATCGCCCAGACCACGGCCGCCCGCCGCGAGGCCACCAACTCCGCGGACGCGGTGTCGTCGGCCAGTTCCGGAGAACCTGCCGACCAGGTGGCGGCGATGTTCACCACCATGGACACCACCTGATCCGGCGAGAGCCTGGGGTTGACCTGTCCCGCGGCCTGGGCGGCTCCGATGGCCTGCATCTTGGCCATCAGGCCGGTGGCCACCTGCTCGAGTTCGCTGATCCCGCCGGTGCGTTCCAACCCGTGCCATCGGGCCAGACGACTGAGCTCCGGCCGCTTCTCGACGTGGTCGAACATCGCACCCGCATAGCCGGGGAGATCGTGGACGTCGATCGGCACGGTGTCCAGCAGTTCGGCGATGGCCCCGGCGAACACCACGTCGAAGAGCTGCTCCTTGCTGCCGAAGTAGATGTAGATCATGTTCTTGTTTGACTGCGACGCCGCCGCGATCCGGTCGACGCGGGCCCCGGCGATGCCGTGTGCGGCGAACTCCGAGGTGGCGGCAGCCATGATCCGTGCTCTGGTTGCCGCAGCGTCGCGTTTGACCACCATCATGACTGCCGGCACCACCCTTTCACGGCGCTACTTGGCGCCGAAGATCATTCCCGTCAGTCTGTCGTACGCACGGTCGGTCAGCATCCGGCGGGCGAATAGGATCGGTTTGGCCCCGGCTCCCGCGGTGTAGCGGATGCGCGGCCGACGGGCGGTTGCGGCCTTGAAGATTGCGACGGCGATCACGTCCGGCTTCGAGCCGAACCTGGGGTTGCCGTCTGCGGAGCCGATCATGGACGCGATCTTCTTCGCCTGGTTGGCGTAGACCCCGTCGCCGGAGACCTTGATCA
>CAXSEW010000392.1:0-4656 GCA_964236185.1 uncultured Nakamurella sp.
TGCTGTGCTGCATCACCTTCGTCGCGCTCGTCCTGGTCGCCCCGGCAGCGGCAGCCGCCAACATCGATACCGACAGCCCGGCGGTCACCCCGACCAGCAATCATCCGGGACCGGTTGCGCTGGCCAGCACCGGGCTGGACATCACCATGCCGGTGATCATCGGGCTCGCCACGCTGATCCTCGGCATCATTCTGGTGGCCTGGGCCTTTCTGCGCAGAGGTTCCGCCGAGCACCGCTGATGCACGTCCCAGCAGTCGACCGACCCGGTACCTGGTGACGGCCTCCCTGATCGTCGTCGCCGGCCGGCCGGGCGTCGGTAGGACGACACTGTCCAGGTTGGTCGCCGGTCGCCTCGCGGCGGCGTTGGTCCGCGTCGACGCCATCGAGGCGGCGGTGATCACCGCAGGACTGGCGACCGCGCCCGTCGGACCCGTCGGCCATCTGGTGGCCCACCGGGTCGCCGCCGGCTGCCTGGCCACCGGCGACGTGTGCACTCCCGGCGCATCGATCTGCCCGGGTTGACCGTGCCGACCTGGGCGAACGTGCAGCGCTCCGGTTTTCAGCCCTCAGACGTGACCCGGGACGGCGAGCGTCTGGTCGTCGACGGGGCGCACGCGCAGGTAGTGGTCGACAGCATCCTGACGGCGGCCGAACGCTGAGCTGCGTCAGTTGGTCGGGGGAAGGGTGGCCGGAACGTCCGCGGCCAGCAGCACGCCGTCCTCGACGGCCGTTTCGCCGGCGCGGAACCAGCCGGGCAGCCGACCGCACTCGGCGAACCCGAAGCGGTGGAAGAACCGCTCCACGCCGCTGGCGGCCGGGACCAGCACCTGCACCCGTTCGATGCCGACGCCGGCCGCGACCTCGACCAACCCCCGCACCAGCTCGGTGCCGTGTCCCGCTCGCCGGCGCGAAGCTTCCACCATCACCAACGACATGGTGCCGGTGTGCGCCTGGTCCAGCGTGCCTCGCTCGAGGAGCGCGAAGCCCACCACGTGCCGGTGCTGCGCCAACGCCAGGGCGAACGACCGGCCTGACTTGATCGCATCCACCACCGGTGCGATGGCGCCCCCGATGGTCGACCGAGCCACGTCCGGCGGGAACCCGACCGCACCGCCGCCGACGGCGACGCCGTGCCACAGCGTCAGCAGGGCCACGGCGAACGCGTTGTCCGGCGCCATCGAGCCACCCGCACCCACCCGCCGCAACTGGACCGGCTCCTGATCCGACGATCGGCTGCGCAGATCCGGCGGGCGAGGGGCAGCGCCAGGATCGGTCACCGGTTCGGGAACCACAGCCCGATCTCCCGCACGGCCGATTCCACCGAATCGGAGCCGTGCACCAGGTTGAATTGGGTCTGCAGACCGAAGTCGCCGCGAATGGTGCCGGGCGTCGCCTTGTCCACCGGATCAGTGCCGCCGGCGAGCTGTCGGAATGCCGGTATCGCCCGGTCGCCGTCAACAATCATCGCCACCAGCGGGCCGGAGGTGATGAATTCGACCAGCGACGGGTAGAACGGCTTGCCCTCGTGCTCGGCGTAGTGCGCCTGAGCCGTCTCGACGCTCGCGACCCGCATCTCCAGCGCCGCCAGCTTCAGGCCCTTGCGCTCGATGCGGGCGATCACCTCGCCGATCAGCGACCGCGCAACACCGTCGGGCTTGACCAGGACTAAAGTACGTTCGGACACGGGGCAGGTGCTCCTTCTCGGGGATGTCATCGCTCGACGACGGGTTCTGCGGAGGGAATGCGCTAGCGACCCGGTGGCGTCGTCGGCTCCGGCAGCGTACCGGCCGCCAGCCGCCGCCGGAACTCGTTGCGGAACCAGATGATCGACCCCCACACGACGGCGAAGACGATGCCCATCACGCCGAGCGCGGGAGTGATCAGCCAGCCCAGGATGGTCAGCGCCTGCAGCGTCAGCGCCGCAGGTAGGAACCACGGCTTGCCGACGAAGGCGCACAGCGCGATCATCGCCACGGCGAGCAGGCAGATCAGCAATACACCGAAACCGGAGGTGCCGGAGCCGGTGTTCGCCGCCACCGGTATCGACAGCAGCACGACGATCGCCTCCAGGACCAACGTCGCCGACATGACGCCGCGCAGACCCCGTTCCGGGTCGTAAGGCCTGGGCGTCGGCTGCTGCTCGGCCTGTTCTGCCGAGCTCATGCTGATCGCTTCTTCGCGCACATTTCGTTCCGCTGCGGCGTCATGCGGGGGTCATCCCGGCCAGTGCGCGGCCGTCACCCGCGGAGACCACCGAGCCGGTGATCACCACGCCGGTCCCCAACGCCCCCTCGCCGGGTTCGGCAGCGGACTCCGCCAGGTCGACGGCCAGCGCGATCGCCTCGTCCATCCGGTTGGCGGTGTGCACCCGCTCCTCGCCGAAGATGTCGACGGCCAGCTCCATCAGGTCCACCACCGGCATCGACCGCGACGAGGAGTTGGTGGTCACCACCACCTCGTCGAAGGAGTCGACCAAGGCCGTCAGGATGCCGGCGACATCCTTGTCCGCCATCACCGCCAACACCCCGACCAGCCGGGAGAACGAGAACTCGGCGGCCAGCGCGGCGGCCAACGCCCGGGCGCCGTCCGGGTTGTGGGCGGCATCGATCAGGATCGTCGGCGACGTACGTACCCGTTCCAGCCGGCCGGGCGATGACGCCGCGGCGAACCCGTCCTGGATGGCGGCGACATCGAGCTGCTTGCCGGCGCCGGCGCCGAAGAACGCCTCCACCGAAGCCAGCGCGACCGACGCGTTACCGGCCTGGTGCTCGCCGGCGAGCGGCAGGAAGATGTCGTCGTACACACCGCCGAGTCCCTGCAGCGTGAGCCGCTGACCACCGACGGCGAAAGACCTTTCCAGTACATCGAACTCGCTGCCCTGCCGGGCCACCGCGACGTCGACCTCGACCGTGCGGCGCAGCAGCGAGTCCATCGCCTCGGGTTGCTGCTGGGCGATGATCGCGACCGCGTCGCGCTTGATGATGCCTGCTTTCACCGAGGCGATCTCGGCGACGGTCTCGCCGAGATAGTCCATGTGGTCCAGCCCGATCGGGGTGACCACGGCAATCTTGGCGTCGGCGACGTTCGTCGAATCCCAGGTACCGCCCAGGCCCACCTCGATGACGGCCACGTCGACCGGCGCGTCGGCGAAGGCCGCGAACGCCATCGCGGTGAGAATCTCGAACTTGGACAGGGCGATTCCGCCCTGCGCCGTGCTGCCGGCGTCGACCAGGTCGACGTAGGGGGCGATGTCGCTGTAGATGGAGACGTACCGCTCGGCGTCGATGGGCACGCCGTCGATGCTGATCCGCTCGGTCACCGACTGCAGGTGCGGCGAAGTGAACCGGCCGGTGCGCAGGCCGATCCGGGTGACCAGCGCGTCGATCATCCGGGCGGTCGAGGTCTTGCCGTTCGTTCCCGCGACCTGGATGACCGGGTAGGCGTGCTGCGGATTGCCGATCAGGTCCATCAGCGCAACCATCCGCGCCGTGGTCGGCGCGATCTGCGTTTCCGGCCGCCGGCTGTTCAGCAGGTTCTCCACCGCGGCCAGCGTCAGCGGCGGTGAGTCCGGCACGATCATCCCGGCGTCCTCGTCGAGATCAGCTGTGGCGGCGGCAATCTCGGCGTCGTGGTCGATCACCGCTCCGACCAGGGCAGGCTCCAGCAGGTCCGTGCCCGGGCCGTCCAGCCCGTCGTCGACCCAGTCGTCATCGGGGTCGTCGGCGGGCGGGATCGGCGTTCCACCACCGGGCGCCTCCGGGCGGTCCTCGGGATTGATGTCGTCCGGGTTGTCCCCCGGCTCGATGTCGCCCTTGGCGCGGCGGCCGCGGTCGTCGCGGCCGAAGGCGTCACGCTCCACGCCGGACTGGTCGTCATTCAGGAATGGACGCTGTTCCTCGTCCCAACCACCGGTGGTCACGATGTGCTCTTTCCCTCGCGCAGGGCGGCCAGCCGAGCAGTCAGCCGCTCGACGTCGGCCGCCGCCTTGTTGGCACGCGTTCTGATCTTGTCGACCACCGGCGCAGGCGCCTTGGCCATGAACGACTCGTTCTCCAGTTTGGCGGCTGTGGCCTCGATCTCCTTCTGCGCCACGGCCAGATCCTTCTCGCTGCGGGCGATCTCGGCATCGACGTCGATGGCCGACGAGGTATCCAGCTCCACGTGCACCGACGCACCCGCCAGCGCCGCCTCGATCGACGCGGTGGCGACGAAGCCCGCCTCGGCGGCCGTCAGCTTGGTCAGCGCCGCAGCGGTGGCGTTGACGCCGGCGTCCCCGCCGACCAACCGGGCCGGGACCCGGCGCGAGGGCGCCAGGCCCTGGTCCGCCCGGAAGCGCCTGATCTCGGTGACCAGCGTCTGCACGTCGGCCACCCAGCCGGCCGCGGCCGGGTCGGCGGTGCGGCCGGAAACCTGCGGCCAGGGCGCGATGACCAGCGACTCGCCACCGGTCAGGGTCGTCCACAGCGTCTCGGTGACGAACGGCACGAACGGGTGCAGCAGCCTGAACAACCCGTCGAGCACCGTGCCCAGCACCGCCCTGGTGGTCGCGAGCGCAGCCGCATCCGCTGCTGCGTCGGCGATCTGCACCTTGGCCAGTTCCAGATACCAGTCGCAGACCTCGTCCCAGGCGAAGTGGTACAGGCCTTCGGCGGCCCG
>CAXSEW010000393.1:0-4655 GCA_964236185.1 uncultured Nakamurella sp.
AGCCGCTGCTGCGAGGTCGGAAAAGCTCTCCACCCGGTCCCACGGGATGTGCAGGGCGACCGTCGGCGCCACCCCGGTATAGCGGTGCACCTGCGCCGCGTCGGCGATCTTCTCGAAGGGATTGCGCGGCACACCGGCCTGCGCGAAGACCTTGAAGCGGGTCCCGGAATTCCCGAACGCCCAGGACGGTAATTCGATCCGTTGCGTTGCAAGGACTTTCTTGACGGTGTCGCGGTCGGCCATGATGCACCCGATTTCTTGGCTTGTCGTTGTCGTCGGCGAGTGGGCAGGGGTGTGCACTCACCGGTGCGGCTGCTGTGGAGGAAGACGATGCTGATCCCGTCACCGCGGGGTGCCCGCCCCGGCGCATCGGCCGGACGGGCACCCACGGAAACCGATCAGAAGTTGAACTTGTCGATGTTCGAGGCGTCGAAGATGGTGGGCGGCCCGAGGACGACGGACGGTCCCGTGTCGCCCGAGGGTGGCAGGACGGTGTAGGAACCGAGCCGGCCGGCGTTGAACTTGGCGCCGGGCTCGATGGTGGTGATGCCGGACGCCAACGACGCCGCGGCGTAGCCCGCCAGGTAGCCGAGATCGGTCGGGTTCCACAGTTCGAAGGCCTTGACGGTTCCGTCCTTGATGTACGGCTTCATCTGCGACGGCAGACCGAGGCCGGTCAGGGTGATCTTGACGTTCTTGTGGGTCGAGAGGTATTGCGCCGCAGTGGAGATGCCGACCGTGGTGGGCGAGATGATGCCCTTGAGGTTCGGGTAGGCCGAAATCAGTCCCTGCAGCACGGTCAGCGACGTCGCCGGGTCGTCGTTGCCGTAGACGGTGGAGACGAGCTTCATGTTCGGGTACTTGGTGAGCTGCTTCTTCATGTTGTCGATCCAGGCGTTCTGGTTCGTCGCGGTGGCCGCGGCGGACAGGATCGCGATGTCGCCCGTGCTGCCGATCTGCTTGGCCAGCAGGTCGACCTCGGAGGTGCCGATCTGCTCGGTGTTCGCCTGGTTGATGAACAGGTGGTCCGGGCAGGTGACGTCCGAGTCGAACGACACCACCTTGATGCCGGCGGCGACAGCTTGGGCCAGTGACGGGCACAGCGCGGTCGGGTCGTTGCCGGCGATGACGATGGCGTCGGCGTGGGCCTGGATCGCGGCCTGGATGGACGGGATCTCGGCCGCGGCGGTGGCGGTAGAACCACTGGACACGACGACGCTGCCGCCGAGTTCCTTGAGTGCGTCAGCGCCACCCTGGTCGGCGAGCACCTCGTACGGGTTCTGGGTGTCGCGCGGGATGAAGTAGACCTTCAGCCCCTTCTTGATGTTGCCGGCCGGAGCGGCGCCGGAACCGGACGCGGACGCGGAGGGGGACACCGCAGCCGAACTGGCCACCGAGCCGGACCCACTCGCGACGGCCGCGCTGGACGCCGGTGCCGAGGACGATCCGGCGGCGGCCGGGCTGGATGCCGCAGCCGCTACCGAGGACGACGACGGGGCTGCCGGAGCGGCCGAGGAACTGCTGGTGCTGATAGCGGCCGTACTCTTGGAACCGCACGCTGCCATCGTGGTGGCCAGGGCCACCGCGGTCGCCGCGCCGATCAGGCGCCGCATTCTGGTGTTCGAGGTCATTGCTGGTCATTCCTTTCGTTTTTCCGGGACAGCCTTGGGTTTTTCGACAAACGCGATCAGACGCTTCGTCGGGTCCGAGCTCGAATACGTCGTAGGGCCTCCCCGCCATTGGGGATGATGACGCTGATCAGGAGCAGGACACCGATGATGATGTTCTGGATCTGGGGATTGATGTTGATGATCGTCATGGCGGACTGCAAGGTGCCGAAGATCAGCACGGAGAGCACCACGCCGAAAACCGTGCCGCGTCCACCGAAGATGGAGACGCCGCCGAACAGCACTACCGCCACCACGTTCAGCTCGAGGCCGGTGCCCTGGTCGTACCGGGCCGACGCGTTCTTGAACGAGAACAGAATGCCGGCTACGGCGCACAGCACGCCGGAAAGCACGTAGAGCCAGAATTTGATGCGGTCGACGCGCACCCCGGAGAACCGGGCGGCCTCCGATTGCAGACCGATCGCGAACAACGAGCGTCCGAACGGCGTCGCGTGCAGCACCACACCGAAGATGATCGCCAGGATGACGAACAAAGCGGTCGAAAAGCTGAAATGCGTCCCGAACACGCCGGCTGCCCCGATCTTGGTCAACGACGCCGGGAAAGTGCTGACCGAGTCCGCACCGAGAAGGGGTTCAGCAAGACCGCGGAAAAGTCCGAGCGTACCGATGGTGACGGCGATGGACGGCAGGCCGAGCTTGGCGATCAGCACCCCGTTCAACGCGCCGCCGAGCGCGCCGACGACCACCGCGGCCAGCATGGCCAGGTAGATGTTCCAGCCGTCCCGGAAGAGCAGACCCATCAGGGTGCCGGACAGCCCCAGCATCGAGGCCACCGACAGGTCGATCTCGCCCACCATCACGATGAACATCAGTGGCAGCGCCATGATGGCGATCTCGCCCATGTTGTAGCCCATGAAGAACACCGTGGTGCCGCTCGCGAAGTTGGGCTGCGCGAACCCGAACCACAGGGCGGCGATCAGGACGACGATCAGGCCGCTCTCCCAGCGGACGACGCCACGTAGTGACGGTCGCGGGCTGGGCGGGACCGCGCCGCCTGGCGAGGTGGAGACTGCGCGTGTGGTGGTGACGTCAGACATCGCGGCGTGCCCCCTGCTCGGACTTGAGACTGCGGGCAACTCGCAGGCTGAGCCACCTGTCGAAGGCGATCGCCACCAGCAGCAGTGCACCTGCCACGGCCTGGTTCCAGAAGGGTGAGACCTTCAGGGAGCCCAACGCCTGGTTGATGGTGTTCAGCAGCAGCGCTCCCAGGGCGGCGCCCAGAATCGTGCCGCTGCCACCGAAGATCGCCACCCCGCCGACGACGACTGCCGCGACGACGAGGAACTCGTAGCCGGTTCCACCGGTGGAGTCGACCGTGGCGTACTCGGCCAGGAACAGCGATCCACCGAGACCGGCCAGGGTCCCGCTGAGCAAGAAGGCGGTGAAAACCCGCCGGCCGGTCGGAATGCCGGCCAGCGCCGCCGCGTCCGGGTTCGAGCCGATGGCATACAGCTCGCGGCTGGCGCGGAAGGAGCGCATCGCGTAGCCGGCGATGGCCACGACGACGGCGACGATGAGAAACAGCAGCGGAACACCGAAGACGGTGTAGTAGCCGATGGTCTGAAAACCGGAGGGGACGCTGCCGGGATCGATCCGCTTCCCGTCGACGATCAACGCGTCGATGCCCCTGACGATGTAGAGCGCGGCCAGGGTCACCACCAGGCTGGGCACCTTGGTGACGGTGGTGACCAGGCCGTTGACCGCGCCCACCACCGCGCCGACCAGGATGCCGATGACGAACCCCAGGACCACCGGCATCTGGGGGTGGTTGACGAAGGTGTTGCCGACGACGTACGCCGAGAGCCCGACGACCGAGCCAATGGACAGATCGACGTTGCGGGTGATGATGACCAGGGTCTCGCCGACGCCCAGCAACGCGAAGATCGATGCGCCGGTCAGCAACTGTTGCACGCTGCTGGCGGAGAGGAAGCTGTGGTTGAACAGCGTCGTGAGCGCGACGACCAGCACCAGCGCAAGGCCGATGCCGAGTTCACGGGCTCTGAGCAGAGCGCCTGCGCGGGCCACCTGGCGGGTGGACGGCGCTTTCACGGCGGTCGTCATGCTGCCGACTCGGTGCTCTGCAGGGTGGCGGCGCGCATGACGGAGTCCTCGTCGGCCTCGGCCCGGGACATGTTGGCAGTGAGGCGTCCTTCGCGGATCACCAGCACCCGGTCGGCCATGCCCAATACCTCGGGTAGCTCGGACGAAATCATCAACACTGCCATTCCCTCCGCGACCAGACCGTCGAGAATGCGGTGCACCTCGGCCTTGGTGCCGACGTCGATCCCGCGGGTCGGTTCATCGATGATCAGCAACGAGGGGTTGCGCGCCAACCACTTGCCCAGCACCACCTTCTGCTGGTTCCCGCCGGAGAGGGTGGACACTGCGTTGCTCATTCGGCCGTATTTCATCTGCAGCCGGCCTGCCCAGTCCATCGCCATCCGGCGTTCGCTGGATCGGCGGATGAGCCCGCCCTGACTGAGTCGGCCGAGCGAGGCCAATGCGACGTTCTGGTCGATGCCCAGATCCATCACCAGGCCCTGCTGCCGGCGATCTTCGGGCACCAGCGCGATGCCTGCGGCCATCGCGGCCCGGGGAGCGTTGCGTGGCAGAACCTTTCCGTCGACCTTGACGGTGCCACCGTCGTACGGGTCGATCCCGAAGATTGCCCGGGCGACCTCGCTGCGTCCGGCGCCGACCAGGCCGGCCAGCGCGACGATCTCGCCGCGTCGGACCTGGAAGGAGATGTCGGTGAACACACCGGCGCTGGTGAGGTGCTCGACCTCCAGCACGACGGCTCCCGGTTCCGTCACCGTCTTGGGAAACAGCGATTCGAGGTTGCGGCCGACCATCGACCGGATGATGTCGTCGATGGTCAGATCTTCGATCGGCGCGGTGGAGACGAAATTGCCGTCCCGCATGATCGTCACCCGCTGGCAGGAAGGGAAGACCTCCTCCAATCGGTGC
>CAXSEW010000394.1:0-4648 GCA_964236185.1 uncultured Nakamurella sp.
CGTGGTTTCGGACATCACCGGGCAGCATCACGGCCAGACGCAGTTGATCCGGCTCGATCCGCACCCGATGTGCGTGTTCTATCGCAGCGACGGCGGTCGGATGGGGAGCGTGCGGGTGATCCAGGCAGCCAGCGCGGCCGCCGCTGCGGCGGCCGTCGATCAGCACGTACCGGTTGCCGGGTCGCAGCCCGCCACCCAACCGGCCGGGTGGACCGGCGGATCCCGGACCTCACCGGGTCAGATGACCCAGGACTCACAGGCCACGTCGATCTACGCGGTCTCCAAGGGCACCATCGCAATCGTCGCCGACGAGGACGAGAGCCCATCGCTCAAGGCCCGGCTGATGGCCGTCTGCGCGATCTACGGGCTCGGCCTGGAATCGGGACAGGCCCCCGACTACTGCACGGGGGCAGAACAGTAAGGGCCGTAGTTGCCGCGCGACGTCGTGAGATGTCCGCGGGTGTTTCGGTGCGGCCGGTCGGTGTCAGGCGGCCGTGGCAGACTGGAGCGCGTGAGTAACCTCTACGCAACCTTGCACACCAACCAGGGCGACATCCGGATCCAACTGCTTGCCGACGAGGCGCCGAAGACGGTCGCCAACTTCGTCGGGCTGGCCAGCGGCACCGGAAAGTACACCGAGAAGAACGCCTCCGGTTCGACCAGCGGGCCGTTCTACGACGCCGCGATCTTCCATCGGGTGATCGAAGGTTTCATGATTCAGGGCGGCGACCCGACGGGCACCGGCATGGGCGGCCCCGGCTACCAGTTCGGCGACGAGTTCTTCTCCGGGCTCGGCTTCAACAAGCCGTACCTGCTGGCCATGGCCAACGCCGGTCCCGGGACCAACGGTTCGCAGTTCTTCATCACCCTCGGCAAGACGCCGCACCTGAACAACAAGCACACCATCTTCGGCGAGGTCGCCGACGCCGAGTCGCGCGCCGTCGTCGATGCCATCGGCACCACTGCGACCGGTCGCAACGACCGGCCGAAGAACGATGTGGTGATCAACTCGATCACCATCGAGGGCCAGGACCAGGCCTGAGTCTCCAGGCCGATCCAGCATGACGACGCCGCCGACCGGGCCGGGAGCAGAGGGCTACCAGCCCTACCCGGCCGGTCAGTCGTATCCGGGTGCGGGATTTGGCGGCAGCCAGCAGTACCCCTCCGGTCAGCACGGCTCGGGCCTGCCGTATTCGCCCGGTCAGCACAACCCCGGCCCGCAGTACAGCCCGACCGAGGTCTGCGCGTTCCACCCGGACCGGTCCACCGCGATGCACTGCACACGGTGCGGCCGGCCGGCTTGCCCGGACTGCCTGACGCCGGCGAGCGTGGGGTTCCACTGCCGCGCGTGCGTGGCCGAGGGCCAGGCGAACCAGCGGCCGGCGCGGACGGTGACCGGCGCGCGCCTCGGGGTTCGACCGGTGGTCACCTTCAGCCTGATCGGCATCAACGTGCTGATCTTCCTGATCACCGCGATCCAGGCCCGGTCCGGGATCGACATGATCGGCTCCTCGCTGTTCCTCCACGGCGTGCTGTCGCCGCAGCTGGTCGCCTCCGGTGAGTGGTGGCGGCTGGCCAGCAGCGGCTTCCTTCACCTGTCGGTGGTGCACATCGGTCTGAACATGATGTCGCTCTACTTCTTGGGAGTTCCCCTCGAGCGCATGCTCGGGCGCTGGCGCTTCCTGGCCGTCTACCTGCTCGCCATGCTCGGCGGAGCGGTTGCGGTGATGCTGCTGACCGATCCGGCGTCGTCGGCGGCCGGTGCGTCCGGTGCCATCTTCGGGCTGATGGGCGGCCTGGTCGTCGTGTTCCGGCGGTTCCGCCACGACATGCGCCAGCTGGTCTTCGTGCTCGCCATCAACCTGTACCTCAGTTTCCAGCTGTCCGGAATTTCCTGGCAGGACCATCTGGGCGGCCTGTTCGTCGGCGCTGCGGTCACCGCAGCCATGGTCTACCCGCGGGCGGCGATCCGGCGCAAGGTCGGGATGGGCGTCGGTATCGGAGTGGTGGTGGTGGTCGTTGCGTTGGTGATCTTCCGGGACAACCAGATACCGACGCGCTGCGCCGAGATCGCCGGCGACTACTACTGCAGGGGCTGATTCATCGCCCCGCCGACCCCACGGTCGTCGCGGGTCTGCCACCACCAGCGCCGCAGCTCTTCGGCGACATCCACCGGGTCTGCGCCCAGTTCGGTTTTTCCGAGCACGATGAGTCCGTCGTCGTCCAGATCGAGCTCCACCGAGGTCGAGGCCAGGCCACGGCGGCGGCGGGTCGGTGCGGAAATGGCGGCGACCTGCGACCAGGCGACCTGACGGTTACCGGCCGGTCCCCGGACGGTGAAGCCGGCCGGACCGGCGCGCAGCCGGACCCGCATGCTCAGCAGCACGGCGGTGGCCACCGTGCTCAGAGCTACACCGGCACCGGCGACCAATCGATCCTCCGCGCCGGAGGTGACCAGCAGCCACCCGAAGAACGCGACGGCCAGCACGCCGGCGACGGCAGGTACCGCGGGCCTTATCCCCCAGCGCTGGTCCACGTCGGACCGCGGGCCGCTCAGCACGGGCAGACTTCCCGGCCTGCGATGTGTTGTCCACACGGGTTGTCCACATTGGGGACAGAATCACACGCGTGTTGTTCGATGTACTGCAAGCATATGAAAGGTGGCCGACGGCTGTCCGGCAGTCGACTCGTCATCGAAGGGTCAGCGCCACCGCATGGTCATCAGCAGGCCGGCGATCATGAACGCGAAGCCGATGGCGAAGTTCCAGTTGCCCAGTGAGGCCATGAACGGGATGTTCGAGCCCCAGAGGTAGAACACCACCAGCCACAGCAGACCCAGGACCATCAGGCCCAGCATGATGCCGATGTAGATCGGGCCCGATGGCCCGGAGACCTTGACCCGGGTGGTGGTGTAGCGATCCGAGTTCGCCTGCGTCGACGAGCTCGCCGCGGTCACGGCAACTTTCTTGCGGACCTTTGACTTTGGCACGGCGTTCCTCGCTGCTGGTAGAAGGCTTTTCATAAGGGCCCGGCACCCGGGCATTCGGCGGAGCTGTTGGCAACGGGCTGGCAAACCAGGACCGTACAAGCTTCCACCTAGCCTACGTTGTCGGCGTCGATCTGCGGCAATGCGACGAAGACAGCGATAGACGGGGGTGATGAGCGTGTCCGGATGGCGGATCGGCACCGTGGTGGTCTGCCTGGTGGCCGGCATCCTGCTGGGTACCGCGCGTTCGTACTCCCGGGGCGAGGACATCCGCAATCGCTCGGTCGACCTCTCCGCCGTGGTGACCGATGCCGGCGGTCGGGTAGCCGCCGGGCAGGCCAGGGCTGCTGCGCTGCAACGGAACATCGACGCCCTCGCCGGCTCGGATCTGTCCCCGCAGGTCGCTCGGGTGCGTGCGGCAGCGGAGCCGTTGCAGCGGGTCGCGGGGCTGACGTCGGTGCATGGACCGGGCCTGCGGGTCTCGTTGGACGACGCTCACCGCGACTCGGACGGCAACTTCCCCCCCGGCGTCGATCCGGACGATCTGGTGGTGCACCAGCAGGACGTCCAATCGGTGGTGAACGCGTTGTGGGCCGGCGGCGCCGAGGCCATGACGATCATGGACCAGCGCGTGGTGACCACCTCCGCCGTCCGCTGCATCGGTAACACCCTGCTGCTGCAGGGCCGCGCCTACTCGCCGCCGTTCGTCATCGCCGCCATCGGCGACTCGGCGCGGATGTCCAAGGCGCTGGACGTCGAGCCGGGCGTCGCGCTGTTCCAGACCTTCGTGCAGAAGTACCAACTCGGCTTCGACATCGAACCGGTGCCGGCGGTCCTGATGCCGGCCTATGCCGGAATCGTCCGGCTGACCGCCGCCCACCAGGAGGCCAAGTGACCGACGCTGCGGCGCCGGGCGACGGCCACCCGGCGGGCGACCACCCCGGCGGTCGGGTGTCAGCACCGGGCCGAGGCCGTCGCGGTGCCGCCGGGCCGCCGCAACCCGGTGGCCGGCTGCAGACCGCCATCCGCGGCGTCGGTCAGTTGTTGATCACGGCTGGGATGGTGGTGCTGCTGTTCGTCGTCTACGAGGTCTACATCACCGACATCTTCGGTTCCGAGAAGCAGAAGACCGCGACCTCGGCGCTCGACTCGAGATGGAACGAGCAGCCCGCTCCAGCGGCGCTGTCGTCGTCGGCCGCGGCGTCGTCGGCTGCATCGAGCGCACCCGCCACCGTGGCCGGATCCACCACGGTGGTCAGCGGCGGCGTCACCAAGGTGGTGACGGTGACCGACCCGAACAAGGTGGTCGCCGACCCGGGCGCCCGCAAGCGCAACTACCAGACGATCGACGGACAGGGCTTCGCCAAGATCTTCGTGCCCGCCTTCGGCGCCGACTATGCATTCACCATCATCGAGGGCACCTCCACCGATGACCTCTACACCGGTCCCGGGCACTACGCCGACACCCAGTACCCGGGCGAGGCAGGCAATTTCGCGGTGGCCGGGCACCGGGTGTCCAAGGGCTCACCGTTCAACCAGCTGGGCCTGCTGTCCTCGTGCGACGCGCTGGTGATCGAGACCCAGAGCGACTGGTTCATCTACCGGGTGCTGCCGATGCAGAACGAGATGGCCGGCTGGGACGCGGCGAAGCATGCGCACTGT
>CAXSEW010000395.1:0-4647 GCA_964236185.1 uncultured Nakamurella sp.
TTCCGGCCTGCTACAGTGGCTTCGATGCGGGGGCGCTTGCTCTATTCGAGAGAATTCTCTGAGAGCCCCGGCGGGGGGGGGGGGGGAGCCTTAGGTGGAGATGATCAGAATTGAGTACGGGTTGTGATGAAGTCGGCGCCAGCGTCCACCGAGCAGCGGTTGATCACGACCGTTGCGTGGCTCTACCACACCCGAGGCCTGCGGCAGAGCCAGATCGCGGAGCGGCTCGGCCTGTCCCAATCCCGCGTCTCTCGGCTCCTCGATCAGGCCGTTGACTTGGCCATCGTGCAGACGATCGTCGTCCTTCCCGAAGGGGAGCAGTCGGCGGTCGAGGAGGAACTCGAGTCTGCGTACGGGCTCAAGGAGGCGCACGTCTTCGACCTGGGCGAGGTCGGTGACGGAAACCAGCTGCTCGGTGAACTGGGACAGCTGCTCGCGCTGCACCTGCAGACCGCGCCGCTCAACGCCGAGGTCGTCGGTTTCACCTCGTGGAGCCGGACGCTGCAGCATACGGTTCGCGCGCTCCGGCCGCTGCCGTCTCCAGCCGCCAGTTTCGTGGTTGAAATGCTGGGCGATCTCGGGCCGCCGATGTTGCAGCACCGCGCCGCCCAGAACACCCAGCTGTTGGCCGACATGGCCGGGGCGGAGCCGATGTTCTTGCGGGTACCGGGCGTGGTGACCGACCGTGATCTGAAGCGGATGCTGTTAGAGCAAGACAGTCACGCGTGGGGGACGCTGCGCAAGCTTGACACACTCAACCTCGCCCTGACCGGGATCGGCGCCGTCGGTGTGGTCGCACCGTTGCAGGCCGGCGACAATTTTTTCACCAGAGCACAGATCGCCCAGGCGAAGAAGCGAGGCGCGGTCGGCGAGGTCAATCTGCGGTACCTCGCCGACAACGGCGATCCGGTGCCCACCGACTTCGACGACCTGATCGTCGGGGCCACGCTGGATCAACTGCGCCGCGCGGACCGGCGGCTCACGGTCGCGGGCGGCCCGTCAAAGTACCGAGCCATTCGGGCGGCTCTACTGGGCGGTTGGATTAACGTCGTGTTCACCGACTCTACGACCGCCCGATGGCTGATCGGCAACCGGGATCGACGTGCTCGGTCGCCCCGGAACGGAAGTTGACGCGAGCAGGGACAAGCCGAAACACGCGGGTGGTACCGCCAGCGTCACCTTTTCCGGTCGCCTCGGCCGGCGAATTCCAACGGTCGTCGCTGAACGGGCGACGGCGCTGAGCGGGTACGGCGTCGGTTCGCCGCTGGCGGCGGCGCAGATGAGATTCTCCCGACGGGTGTCACCGGTCGCGGCGGCGGTGGGATGGCTGGTCCATGGCAGCCGAACGACGGAGGCGGAAGAATCAGGGGATGACGGCCGAGTACGCCGTGGAGCAGTGGTGTTCCGACACGAGTGCCCCGCAGCAGGGGGCCGGTGAAGCCCTATTGACCACCGCGAAGGTGTTGGCGGCAGTGAGCCGGGGGACGCTGCAGTGATGACTGCTTGATGACCGGGGCGTGGCCGCCTCTCGAACCGTCGGTCACCAACGTGAAGCTGCAAATCGTCTGTGAACGGCTGTGTGAGACCTGATCCCTGCCACCCGACTGAGCTGTGACACTGATGGAATCTCTTCGCTAGCAATTCACCGCTTCACAGCCCTCAAGCATTCCGTCGAATGGCATCAATGACTACGCCGGTCAGAGTAAGGATTCAACCGGCTGTGTTTCGGTTCGGGGGCTGGGAAGGTGGCGGCCGTTGTTCCGGGTGGGGTTCTTGATCGTAAGTATCGGGTGGCGGCTCAGGGCGTCGGCTTCGTCGGCGGGCATCGGCCTGGCGTAGTAGAAGCCCTGGCTCTGGTCGCAGCCCAGTTCGACGACGGCGGCTTGTTGCGCGGCAGTCTCGACTCCTTCTGCCACGACGGTCAGGCCCAGTTTGTGGGCAAGTTGCACCACCGCCTCGACGATGGACTCGTTGATTCGGTTGATACCCAGGTCGGCGATGAAGGACTGGTCGATCTTGACGACGTCCACCGGGAATTTCTTGAGGTAGTTCATGGAACAGTAGCCGGTTCCGAAGTCGTCGAGCGCGAGGTGCACGCCGAGGTTGCGCAGTGCAGTCAGCGCGCTGACGGCGCGGTCCCCGTCCTGTAGGAATACAGTCTCGGTGATTTCCAGGGTCAGCAACTCCGGCGGTCCGCCGCGAATGCCTATCTCGTTTTCGACCAGCGGCAGAAATGTGTCGGACATGATCTGGTGCGCTGACACATTGACCCAGATGGCCAGGTCGTCAGTGGTCCGGTGTTGTTGCCATCGGCTCCGGTCGGTCAGCGCCCGGTTCAAGGCCCAGCCTCCGATGGTCTCGATCAGGTCGGATCGTTCGGCCAGTGGAATCAACTCGGTAGGGGTGATTTCGCCGCGTTCAGGGTGCGTCCAGCGCAGCAAAGCTTCAAAGCCGATGATGCGGTTGTCGGCGGTGCGGACGATGGGTTGATATTCGTTGTGAATCTCACCGCGGGTGTGGGCTGCTGCCAGTTCTTTCTCCAGACTGTTCGCCGAGTTCGTCACCTGTTGCTGCTCGGCGTCGAAGAGCTGCTGCCGTCCGCCACCGCTGCGTTTTGCCTGATACATGGCGGTGTCGGCGCGGTGCAGCAGCTCCTTGGCGTTGTATATTCCAGGTCCGGCGTAGGACAAGCCGATGCTGGCGCTCACCTGCACCTGTACCCCGCCAAGGGCGTAGGGCCGGCCCAACGCCGAGAGCAACCGGTCGGCGATGGCGACGGCTTGTTCCAGGTTCTCCAGGTTCTCGCAGACCACTACGAACTCATCGCCGGAGAGCCGCGCCAGGGTGTCGCCGGGTCGCACCAAGGTCTGCAGTCGGCCGGCAACGGCGACGAGAAGTTGGTCGCCGACGGCGTGACCGTAGCTGTCGTTGACGGCCTTCAACCGGTCGATGTCCATGAACAGCACCGCCGAGATGAGACCCGAGCGACGGGTCTGGGCGATCGCGTGATCCAGGCGGTCCATCAGCAGCTGCCTGTTCGGTAGGCCGGTCAACCCGTCGTGCAAGGCTTCCTGCTGGGTGCGGGCCAACGCCACCCGCAGCTCCTCCCGGGTGGAGGCGTTGATCAGGTAGGCGGCGGCGACGTCGGCCAGGGTTTGCGCGGCGGTTGTCGCCTCCGCCGACAGCGGCCCAGCGGTGGTCCGGTACAGATCCAACGCGCCCAGTCGCTGCTGTCCTTGGCGTAGGGGAAAGGTGAACACGGCCGCCAGGCCGGCAGCGCATGCGCGAGAGCCAAACGTTGGGAAGCGGCCGTCCCGGAGGAGGTCCGGCACGAGAATCGCTGTATCGGAATGATAGGCGGACAGGCACGGCCCTTCATTCAGCTCCGTTTGCAATTGCTCGTACCGCCGGGCGCAGTCATCGGAGGCCGCCATGTAATGGGGGCTGGTGCCGGGGGAGATGAGGGTGACCCCAGCGGCGTCGATTGGCAGCACGGCTGCGATCCGGTCGACGAGGTGATCGAGAATCGATTGGATCGGAAAATCGGTGGCCATCGTGCGAGCGAACTCGCCCAACACCCCCGACAGGTTGTGCTCGAGTGAAATCACCAGCCCGCTCCGCCGATCAGGCACTTCAGCCGTGCTGCGCTCATCGCCTGCTCCTCACGTGAAGTGACACAGGGCGGCGTCCACCTCTCCCGACCCGATGCGACGACCTCGACGGGGTCACCAGCCCCCACAGCTTCTCAGATCAGCGATGTGAAGAATAGACCAGTTGACATGATTCGTCTCGTCCTCAGGAGGAGCCCTACACCCGTCCGGGCTGATCGGAATCAACATGACAGCGAGATCGACGCTGCGAGATTGGTCTGCGCGAGTGGGATCGGAGCTGCGTCCGGGCTAGCGGCGACGACGTCAGCGAACGTATCGGGCAACGTGCAGAGCAGACAAGGGCACGGCTGCGGCGTGGTGATCCAGGCGGCCACGTGCAAATCATCGCGGATCAGGAACGACTTCGTCGGTGTGTGCAGCTGGATCGACCCGACGTCGGAGCGGTTCGCCAGCTGGCGGATCGGTGTCAGGACCGTCTCAGGCCCGAACTCCCACCGACCTGCTGTCGCGATCGGTTGGCCGCTAGGTTATTTCTCGTGATGACTCACCGTGCCGACGGACCAGGGGCGACCGGCGTCACCAACCCTGCTGCCGGGTTCGCCGGAGTACTACGGCAACGTGAGTTTCGGCTGCTCTGGCTTGCGGACATTCAATCGCTACTGGGTGACCAGATCGCCCGGGTCGCCCTGTCGGTGCTCGTCTTCGAGCGGACCCACTCGGGTTTCGCAACTGCCGGGGTGTACGCCTTGACTTTTCTTCCCGCCGTTGTCGGCACCATTGCGTTGGGTCCACTCGCCGATCGGCTACCGCGCCGCACGCTGCTGGTGGCGGGTGACGGCGTCCGAGCTGCGTTGCTGGCCACCATGGCCCTTCCACATCTCTCGGTTTCCCTGCTCGCCGCGCTACTGATACTCGCCGTCGTCGTCGGAACCCCATGGAAAGCGGCGGAGTCGGCTCTGGTCGTCGACATCCTGCCCGCGCCTGACCGCCCGATGGGTCTCGGGCTCCGAGCGGCGACCAGTCAGGCTGCCCAGCT
>CAXSEW010000396.1:0-4645 GCA_964236185.1 uncultured Nakamurella sp.
GGGTAGGTCGTGCTGGCCGGCGTCAGCCGACCCACGGACCCTTGACCTGCGTCCACTCCCGTACCCGCCGGTCGCCGATCAGGCCCTCCACGTAGAACGGGTCGGCGTCGAGCGCGTTCTCGATGTCCGTGGTCGATGCCGCCTCGATGATCAGCAGCGCGCCGGCCGGGTCTTCGGCGTAGGGGCCGCTGGCTCGCAGGGCGACCGGTCCGGTGAGCGTGTCCAGAAACTTCCGGTGGGCGGGTCGGTGCTGGTCGCGAGCCGACGAGGAATCCTCGCGGTAGTTGTAGTGAACGGCGAAGATCGGCATGAGCGGGGCCCTTCCCGGCTACCGGATGCTGGGCAGCGTGGTCGTCTGATGTGCGGTCGATCGGCCAATCTACGCGGTCCCGGACAGGCCGATGGCCCCCGGCAGGGTGCCGGGGGCCATCGGGACAAAGGGTCGGATCAGCAGTCGTAGTACATGGCGAACTCGTGCGGGTGCGGCCGCAGCCGGATCGCGTCGATCTCGTCCCGCTTGAGCTTGATCCACATGTCGATGAGGTCCGGGGTGAAGACGCCGCCCTCGAGCAGGTAGTCGTGGTCGGCCTCGAGCCGGTCGATCACGTCGCCGAGCGATGCCGGCACCTGCGGGATGTTGGCCGCCTCGTCCGGCGGCAGTTCGTAGAGATCCTTGTCGACCGGAGCCGGCGGCTCGATCTTGTTCTTGATGCCGTCCAGACCGGCCATCATCATCGCGGCGAACGCCAGGTACGGGTTTGCCGACGGGTCGGGACAGCGGAACTCCAGACGCTTGGCCTTCGCGTTCGTGCCGGTCAGTGGGATGCGGATGCAGGCAGACCGGTTCCGCGCCGAATAGACGAGGTTGACCGGCGCTTCGTAGCCCGGGACCAGTCGGTGATAGGAGTTGACCGTCGGGTTGGTGAACGCCAACAGCGACGGCGCGTGGTGCAGCAGCCCGCCGATGTAGTAGCGGGCCAGGTCGGACAGGCCGCCGTAACCGGCCTCGTCGTAGAACAGCGGCTTGCCGCCGGACCACAGCGACTGGTGGGCGTGCATGCCCGAGCCGTTGTCACCGAACAGCGGCTTGGGCATGAAGGTGACCGACTTGCCGGCCGCCCAGGCGGTGTTCTTGACGATGTACTTGAACAGCATCACCTCGTCGGCCGAGGCCAGCAGGGTGTTGAACTTGTAGTTGATCTCGGCCTGACCGCCGCCGACTTCGTGGTGGCCGCGCTCGATGTCGAAGCCCATGCTGATCAGGTTCGCGGTCATGTCCTCGCGCAGATCGGCCTGCTGGTCGTACGGCGGAACGGGGAAGTAGCCGCCCTTGACCCGGGTCTTGTAGCCGAGGTTGCCGCCCTCCTCCTCGCGTCCGCTGTTCCACCAGCCCTCGTTGGCATCGACCTCGTAGAACGAGCCGTTCATCTTCGTGTCGAAGCGGACGTTGTCAAAGACGTAGAACTCGGCCTCGGCGCCGAAGAAGCAGGTGTCGGCGATTCCGGTGCTGGCCAGATACTCCTCGGCCTTGCGGGCGACGTTCCGCGGATCACGCGAGTACGGCTGCAGCGTGAGCGGGTCGTGCACGAAGAAGTTGCACGTCATCGTCTTCCGACGGCGGAACGGGTCGACTCGGGCGGTGGTGACGTCGGGGAGCAGCGTCATGTCGGATTCGTGGATGGATTGGAAGCCCTTGATGGAGGAACCGTCGAAGGCCATGCCCCCGGCCAGGGATTCAGCGGTCACCGTCGATGCCGGCACGGTGAGGTGGTTCATCAGGCCGGGGAGATCGCAGAACCGGATGTCGAATACTTCGACGTCGTTGTCCTTGATGTAGGCGACGAGTTCTTCAGGGGTGGAGAACACTCATGCGCTCCTTCGAGTCGGGCGAGTGGCCGGAGGCCTTGAGGCACAACGGAGTACGGCGATCAGGGCAGGCGGAAGAGGCGTAGCCGTCCACCCTGACGGGTACGAAACTAAGGAAGAGGTGTTGCCCTGGAGTCTCGGCATTGTTTCACCGGAGTAAACGCACCCCAGGTGACCGCCGCGATACAGCGCGGCGCGGTCGGTGCCGGCCGGCGCCGCGGCGACTGGTACGGCCATTCGGTCGGCGGCCGGTCGAGCGCCCGCGAACCTACAGTGGACTGATGTCAACCGCGGACTACCCGGGCAGTGCCCTCGGGCTGCCGAAGACCGGTCCCGGCTCGGTGGCGTCGATGGGGCTGCGTATGGGTGCGTTCGCCCTGGACCTGGCGGTGTCGTTCCTGGTGGCGCTGGCGTTCACCCGGCCCTCGCTACCGGAGAACTGGAGCCTGTGGGTGTGGCTGGGCATGACCGTCATCGCGGTCGGGCTGTTCGGGTTCACGCCGGGGCAGGCGGCGTGCGGCATTCGCGTCGCGCCGCTCGGCGGCCGCGCCATCGTCGGGCTCTGGGCCATCCCACGAACGGCGCTGACGTTCCTGATCGTTCCGGTACTGCTGACCAACAGCGACGGCCGCGGTTGGCACGACCGGGTGTGCCGCACGGTCGTCGTCCGCACCAGGTAGCAATAGTCGTGGCTCAGTGCCGACGAGTGTGGCGCAGTGCCGACGGGTGTGGCGCAGTGCCGACGAGTGTGGCTCAGCGGCGACGGGTGTGACTCAGCGGCGATGGGCGTGACTCAGCGGCGACGGGCGGCGCGCTGGACGTTGCGCTGCTTCGCGCCGGCGGGCAGCGGGCCCTTCGGCATGCCGGCCTGGCCGACCCGGGAACTCAGCGCCTTCAGTCGGCCATCCAGGTCTGACACCTGAGCAGCGGTGATGTTGCGCGGCAACTTCATCAGCGACGTGTTGAGCTTCTTGAGCGGAGTCTGGCCCTCCTCGTTGCCGACGATGATGTCGTAGATCGGCGTCTCGCCGACAACGCGGGCGATCTTCTTCTTCTCCTGCGCAAGCAGCGGTTTGATCCGGTGGGTTGCGCCCTCGCCGATGAGGATGATGCCCGGGCGGCCGACCACGCGGTGCACGGCGTCCAGGTGTGACGTGCCGGCAACCGCCGGAGTGATGCGCCACTTACCTCGGAGCTGGTTGTTCTGCAACGACCAGGCCGCCGCGCCCGGCGTGCCGTCCGCCTGCTTGTAGACGTTGGACTGCACGCGGCGGGCGAAGAAGATCATCGCCACCAGGGTGCCGAGGATCAGGCCGAAGACCAGGCCGGCCCACCACGGCGCACCGAGCAGCACCGCGAGGCCGGTCACCACGGCGGCCGTGCCGAGCAGGCACAGGATCATGTACGGCAGCAGCCGCTTGTCTTCCTTGCGCTGCAGCTGGAAGGCCTGCCAGATCTGACTGCGGCGCTCCTTCTTGCTGGCGCGCGCGGCGATCTTCGCGGCCTTCTTCTCCTCTTTGGAGAAGACAGGCGTGCTCCCGGTGGTCTTGGCCATGAGCCCAGGATACGACGCGGCGCAGAAGATTCGGGACGCGCAGCCGCCGACGACCGGACGCTGCGCTGCCTCAGGTGAGACGGGGGGCGGAGGAGTGCCGGTGAAGCCGTCGGTGGATCACTGGCCAGTCGGGCGTGGGTCTCCACGTCGTGTCTCTGCTGGCCGTAGGCCAGCTTCGCTCGCTCGATGCCCTCCGGTCGCAAGCCGGAGTTGATGGCGACGGCGCAGGAGGCGGGATTGTTGACGCGGTGACCCAGTTCGAGTCGGAACAGGGGAAGCTCCGCGAACGCGGCGCTGGACATCGTGACTGACCAGCTCGCTGGCACCGAACTGGGTGGACAGGTCAGGGCTCGTCCATCGAGCCTGGATCAGGGCCTCGGCGTCGGCCGGCGTCCAACACCGCAGAGTGACGTCCATGCCTGCATGGTGACAGCAGCCATCGACAGCGCCGACGAAGGACTGCTACCGGCCGACCCGGGCTGCGACCGCCTGTCGGTAGAGCGTCCCGGCACGGTAGGACGAGCGGACCAGCGGGCCGGACATCACGCCGTCGAAGCCCAACGCCTCGGCTTCGCTCTTCAGCTCGACGAACTCCTGAGGTTTCACCCAGCGGTCGATCGGGTGGTGCCGCGGTGTCGGTCGCAGGTACTGCGTGATGGTGACCAGATCGCAACCTGCTTCGTGCATGTCCGACAGCGCCTGCGAGACCTCCTGTCTGGTCTCGCCCATGCCGAGGATCAGGTTCGACTTGGTGACCATGCCCGCGGCCCGACCCTGCGAGATCACGTCGAGCGACTTCTCATAGGTGAAGGCCGGCCGGATGCGCTTGAAGATCCGCGGCACTGTTTCCAGGTTGTGCGCGAACACCTCGGGGCGGGCGTCGAAGACCTCACCGAGCTGGTCGTCACGGGCGTTGAAGTCGGGGATGAGCAGCTCGACGCCGGTGCCCGGGTTGAGCTCGTGGATCTGCCGGACGGTCTCGGCGTAGAGCCACGCGCCGCCGTCGGGCAGGTCGTCGCGCGCCACCCCGGTGACGGTCGAGTAGCGCAGCCCCATCTGGCGGACGGACTCCGCGACCCGGCGCGGCTCGTCCCGGTCGAGCTCGGCGGGGCGCCCGGTGTCGATCTGGCAGAAGTCACAACGGCGCGTGCACTGGTCGCCGCCGATGAGGAAGGTGGCCTCGCGGTCCTCCCAGCATTCGTAGATGTTGGGACAGCCGGCTTC
>CAXSEW010000397.1:0-4640 GCA_964236185.1 uncultured Nakamurella sp.
GGTGCATCGGGGATTCATCTGGAACCACCGACACCAGGATGGTGCACCAGTGAGCACTACAGCGGCGGCGCCGTCACCGAAGATCATTCTTGACGGGCGGACGGTGCCGATCTTGTCGGAAAACTTCTCTCCGCAGACCAGCAGCACCGGCCGGTCGACCTCCTGCAACAGCCGCGTTGCCTCCGCCAGGCCATAGGGCAGTCCAGCGCACGCAGCGATCATGTCGACCGATGAATGCGTCTGCAGGAGACCGAGCTGACCGGACAGCCAGGTGGCCATCGACGGCATGGTCTGCGCACTGGTGCACGAACAGAACACCACTGCCCCGATCTCTTCCGGGGTGACGCCTGCATGGTCCAATGCCGCCTGTGCAGCGGACAGGGAGAGCTCGTCGAGGCCCAGGGCGGTGTAGCGGCGCTAGTCCCGATGAGCCTTAGCCCGTCCGTGATCGTCTTCGACGTCAACGAGACGCTGTCGGACGTGAGTCCGATGGCCGGGCGGTTCGCCGACATCGGCGCACCCGGGCACCTGGCCAAACTGTGGTTTGCCACTTTGCTTCGCGACGGGTTCGCCATCACCGCCGCCGGCGGACAGAAGCGCTTCGCCGAACTCGGTGTCGCCGCCCTGGCAACCGTGCTGCACGGGGTGGAGCTCAACCGGGACGTTGACGCTGCCACCGCCTACGTGATGGGCGGCTTCAGCCAGCTCACCGTGCACCCCGACGTGCTCGAAGGCGTCCGCGCGTTGCGCCGCTGCGGATACCGGCTGGTCACTCTCACCAACGGCTCCGCCCAGGTCGCCGAGCGACTGCTCGGCGCGGCCGGCATCCGCGACGAGTTCTCGGCGCTGCTGTCGGTGGAGCGGGCGGGAGCGTGGAAACCGGCCCGCGCCTCCCACGAGTACGCAGCCCGCGCCTGCCGCACCGAACTCGGCGACGCTCTGCTGGTCGCCGCCCACCCGTGGGACATCGACGGCGCCGCCCGCGCCGGCATGGCCACCGCCTGGATCAACCGCGACGGCACCCCCGACCCCGAGTCCTTCACAAGCCCGACGCTGACCGTGGCTCGCCTCCCCGAACTCGCCGAACAGCTCACACCAGGGCAGGCGTACTGACCGACGGTCGTTTCTACCAAGCCCAGGGTGTGAATCGCCAAGTTATTTTCGGCGGCCGATCATCGGCCTGGACAGGCCCTGCACCCGCAGGGCCCGGATCTCCAGGAACCGCCATCGGGTGCGCTCGGACCGTGTCGTGCGCAGCTGCTCCAGCGCGGCCGGTCTGGCCAGCACACCGCAACCGTGTTCGCCGTCATCTCCACACACCGCCGCCACCTGGACGGGCTCGACGAGGCAGGTGTGCCAGCAGGCGACCAACGTGTTCACCTGCTTGCACAGGTTGTCCCCAGATGCCACCGGTCCGCTACCTGTTGGGCGTTGGCGTAACCACCGGCCCGGTCGCGGCAGACACCTTCACTCCGGGGGCCCGCAGCCAGTCGGCGAAGTCCCCGGCCTGCCGGCCGTCCAGGATGTCCACCGGCCGGTTCCCGTCGCCCGAGGTCGACCACCACCGTGCCGTGGTCACGGCCGCGTCGCCACGCGAATTCGTCCATGGTTAAGGACCGTCACCAGCCCGACGACCGGTTCGGGCAGACTGCGGGTTCGGCGCAACAGCGTCGACCGGCTGACCGGCATGCCCAGCGCGGCCGCCAGCCTGGAGCCGGCCCGCCCGGCCAACGCGAGCGCGATAACGACCAGAGCATCGTGCGCTCCAGCGGTGCGCTGCGCATACCGGACGGTCAGACCCGAGACCTGCTCGACGGACGTTCCAACAGGGCAGTCGTCGAAATGAGACCCGCCCACATGAGTCACCTGGCCACCCATCGACAGCCGCAACCGGCCGACCGCGAACACGACAAGCACGGCCACGGCCTTGATCGACTGCACGCGGTCGAAACGTGTATACCGGATACCCCTATCCGCCGCTCCCGGTTTTGGTGCCCATCTTCTGTCGATCTTGAGTCTGATGTATTCCGTCCAGGTCGGTCGCGTGTGAGCTATGGCCGGTTGTAGCGCAGACGTCGTTTAATGAGGCGTTCACCTTCGTCGCGCCTGATAAGACCTTTGAGTTCCATGGCAATGGTTCGGCCGAGGCGGTGACAGAAAGCGGCTGGTTCGTCCGCAGCATCAGGCCTTTCGGGTACGACGTGATCGACGATGCCGTCGTTGTAGAGGTCGACAGCTCGGATGCCTTGTGCGTTGGCCATCTCTGGTGCGTGAGTAGTGTCGTGGTGGCTGATGGCGCTGGCTCCTTCTGGCGGCAGCGGCCCAAGCCAACTGTTCGCCGCGGCCAGTACTCGGTCGGCAGGCAGTAGCGCAAGGGCGCCGCCGCCAGTGCCCTGTCCGAGTAGCACGGAAAGGGTAGGTGTCCGCAACGTCATGAGATCTTGTAAGCAACGCGCGATTTCGCCGGCGACTCCACCCTCTTCGGCTTCGCGGGTGAGCGCGGCCCCCGCCGTATCGATGACCGTGACAAGGGGCAGACGTAATTCGGAGGCCAGACGCATCCCCCGCCGGGCTTCTCGCAGTGCTGCTGGTCCCAGCGGTTCGGACGAGCGTTTGTCGCGCCGGTCGTGACCAAGAACGATGCAGGGCGCCCCGTCGAAGGCGGCGAGCGCAAGCAGGAGGCCCGGTTCAGATTCGCCGGCACCGGTTCCGTTGAGCGGCAGCACATCGGTGGCAGCTGTGCGGAGAAGTCTTCGAACACCGGGCCGGTCGGGCCGGCGGGAACTGGTGACGACCTCCCAGCCGCTGCGGCCGCTGTCCGGCGGTTCCTGATCAGCGGCGTCGGTGTCCGGCGCTGCCGACACAAGGGTGGGTTTGGGTGCGGTGAGGACGTTGAGTGCTCGGTGGGCGATGTCGGCGAGGCGCTGGTGAGGTACGACTGCGTCGATGACGCCCCGTAGCGCCAGGTTTTCAGCCGTTTGCACGCCGGAGGGAAACGGCTGGCGGTAGATCGCTTGGTAGACGCGTGGGCCGAGGAAGCCGATCGCTGCTCCAGGCTCGGCGATGGTGACATGACCGAGCGATCCCCAGGAGGCCAGAACGCCGCCAAATGTAGGTCCGCGTAGGTAGACGAGGTAGGCCAAACCGTCGGCTTTGTGTCGGTTGATCGCGGCGGTGATCCCGGCCATCTGCAGGAATGCTTTGGTGCCTTCCTGCATGCGCGTTCCGCCAGAGACCGGCGAGGCCAGGAGGGGGAGACGTTCTTCGGTGGCTCGTTCGATCGCTGCGATCAACCGCCCGGCGGTGGCGACGCCGATGGATCCGCCGAGGAACGCGAATTCGCTGACGAGGACGGCGACGGTACGGCCGCGGATTGTTCCGCTTCCGGTCCGGACGGCCTCGTCGTGACCGCTGGTCTCGGCTGCTCGGGCGAGGTCACGGGCGTACTCGTCGTCGATTCGGCGCGGGGCAATCGGGGTGTCCCAGCTGACCCAGGAACCGGGGTCCAGGACGGAGTCGATCAGTTGTTGACTAGTCATGCGCTGGGTCCGGCCGCCGTGTTGGCTGGTGGGCGGACCAGAAGCGAGTTTGGGCGGCTTGTCACGTGCCTGCGATCCTCGTCAGGTCGCGATTGGTTCTGATGGTCATTGGTGGTCGAACCCCGGGTCTGGTCGTGGCAACAGTCGTAATCGAATGAGGCTGGTGGCGTTCCGTGTTGCCGCAGAGCCGATCGATCCCGGCATCTGCCCAATCGTCGTCCCTGAGCTATCGGTGGTCCAGTCGCTATGGTCCGAAGAACAGGCCAGTTGCTGCCTCTCACCGCCTTGCATCGCTCGCAAGTCAGTGCAGGTGCAGGTGCAGGTGCAGGTGCAGGTGCAGGTTGAAGGTACCTCGCGGATCAAGAACTGTTCGCACTACGGGCCACTGCTGCAGCAAAATCGCCGCGCCGTCGTGGGAAAATGCATGCGCTCCTCCCGCGGTCGTCGATAGCGGCGGTCAGCATGGCTCCATCGGCGCTCCCACTGTGGTCGGCATCCAGAGTCCTGAGGCCGTCAGAGTTCGGCACCGGCGGTCAGCGCAGGCCACTCGAGGCCACGCCTGCATCCGGCATGGCGGTGGTCTCTATCTCTCGTCGATTGACTCTCTCAGGCCGGTTGAGTCCTGCGAACTGGTGTAAGACCACAGCGGCTTCAGATGTGCCAGCGTGTCGTAGCCGAGGCGAGGGCGTCACGGCGTGATTGTTCAGTCGACCTGAAGAAGTTTACGCGATGACTGATGCCCACTTTCTCGCCCTTCCAGTCATGTCCGATCAGCTCGCGCAGTCCCAACAGCTACTGGGGCCGGGTGACGAGCCCTGCCTGACCGAGCTGGTCATCATCGAAGCCAAACCGCCTCAATATCAACGTCCTTGAGCAGCTGCGCGACTTCTTCAACCGCAACGTTTTCGCACCACCGATCTCCGCCCTCACCAAGGTCAATGTTCCGCGCTGATCGGGCCGCGTCCATACCGACGCGTCGTCGACTTCGCCGGGTCAGGCGCTCGGACCGACACCGCGATCCCGGGCAGGAAGAGCACGTCACTTGCGGGGGGGCCCGCGAAGCTGCAGCGTCAGCGGCATCGCTCGGCGATTTATCTCGCC
>CAXSEW010000398.1:0-4637 GCA_964236185.1 uncultured Nakamurella sp.
CCAGACCTCCGCCGACGAGCAGTCCGGGTCGGTGCAGGCGGCCGCGACGGCATCGTCCGCCGCCGCCGCCGGCGAGGCGGTGCGGACCGGCGGTTGGCGGACCACGTTCGGTGCTTACGTGGCGCTGACGAAGCCACGCATCATCGAACTGCTGTTGATCACCACCATCCCCGCGATGTTCGCCGCCCAGCGTTCGGTGCCCTCCATCGGACTGGTGCTGGCCACTCTCGTCGGCGGCACCCTCGCCGCCGGCAGCGCCAACGCGCTGAACTGCGTGGTGGACGCCGATATCGACGCGGTCATGCGCCGCACCCGGTCCCGGCCGCTGGCGCGCAACCTGGTGCCGACCCGAAGTGCGCTTATCTTCGGCATCGTGCTGGGCCTGGCCTCCTGCGGGTTCCTCGCACTCACCACCACCTGGCAGGCTGCGCTACTCGCGGTGGCGGCGATTCTGTTCTACGTCTTCGTCTACTCGATGTGGCTCAAGCGCCGGACCAGCCAGAACATCGTCTGGGGCGGCCTGGCCGGGTGCATGCCGGTGGTCATCGGCTGGTCCGCGATCACCGGCGGGATCGGCTGGCCTGCCTGGGTGTTCTTCGGCGTCATCTTCTTCTGGACGCCGCCGCACACCTGGGCGCTGGCGATGCGCTACCGCGACGACTACGCCGCCGCCGGTGTGCCGATGCTGCCCGTCGTTGCTCCCGAGCGGGTGGTGGTGCGGCAGATCGTGCTCTACTCCTGGGCGATGGTGGCCTGCTCCATGCTGCTGATCCCGGCGTCGTCGTGGGTGTACGCCGCCGTCGCGGTGCCGGCCGGCCTGGCGTTCCTGGCCATCGCCCACGTGCTCCACTTCCGGGTGCTCCGCGGGGTGCCGGCCCAACCCATGACGCTGTTCCACCTGTCCAATCTCTATCTCACCGCCATCTCGGTGGCCTGGGCGGTCGACGCGGCGATCGGCCTTGCCGCCATCGGCTGGCCCCGGTGAGCAGTCCTGCCGCGACCGCCGGCGACGAGCCGGAGAGCACACCTGAAGGCGCCGAGCACCTGGGCAACGAGGTGCGACGCGTCGCGGACCGCCTCACCGCTTTCGTCGGCGCCCACGGAGCAACCGGCAGCGCGGTCGTGCAGTACCTGGGCAGGCCGGGCTTTCGGATCGTCGTGGTCGCCGCGGACGGCACCTTCGCCGACGCGGTGGTCAGCGATCGGGCCCGCGCGGATGCGGTCTGTGCCGCCGCCGGCCTGCAGGTGCAGGACTGGAGCCGCGAGCTGACCTCGCGCATCACCGTCAGCGGCGCCGACCGCACCCGGATGGCCGGGACCGGTCGCTGAGCGCCCATTCGAGGTAAAGGCCTGGTCAACAGCCGTGCACCAGCCTTACTGTGCGTGAGTGCCCCGCCGACGGGCGAGGAGAGGCCAACGATGCACCTTCGCCGCCGACCTGCGCTGGTCCCACCGGGGCTGCTCGCGGGTTGCCTGGCCACGGCGCTGCTGACCGTGGCCGGCCCGGCGCACGCGTTCACCCCGGCACCGGTCGCCGCCGGGGCGGTCGCCGCGAGCACGGTCGCCGCTGTTCCAAGGCCCGACCACACCGTCGTGCTCATTCTCGAGAACCATTCCAGCGGCAGCATTCTGGGGAATGCCCAGGCGCCGTACCTCAACGAGTTGGCCGCCGGCGGAGCCAACATGACACAGTCGTTCGGGGTTACCCATCCCAGCCAGCCGAACTACCTGGCGTTGTTCTCCGGTTCGGTGGCGGGGGTGCGAGACGACAGCTGCCCGCAGACGCTGTCCGACCCCAACCTCGCCACCCAGCTGGTGGCGGCCGGGCTGACCTTCGCCACCTACTCCGAGGATCTGCCGTCTTCCGGGTACACCGGGTGCACGTCCGGCAAGTACGCCCGCAAGCACAACCCGGTCGTCAACTACCCGGCCGTCCCCGCGGCGGCGAATCAACCGCTGACCGCATTCCCGACGGATTACGCCGCGCTGCCGACGGTCTCCTACGTCGTGCCGAACCTGACCAACGACATGCACGACGGCACCATCGCGCAGGCCGACGCCTGGGTGCTGGCGCATCTGAAGGGCTACCGGACGTGGGCGCAGACCCACAACAGCCTGCTGGTGGTGACCTGGGACGAGGACGACTACACGGCCGCCAACCGCATCCCGACGTTCTTCGTCGGGGCCGGCATCGCCGTCGGTAGCTACGCCGAGCGCATCACCCACTACAACGTCCTCCGCACGCTGCAGGATGCCTACGGGCTGAGCCCGCTGGGCGCCAGCGCGACAGCGAGTCCGATCCTGGACATCTGGGCGCCGTCCACCGGTGCGCCTGCCGCGGCATTCGCGATCTCCTGCGTGGAGCTGTCCTGCATGGCGGACGGGGCGGCGAGCACGGGCGGTTCGAGTGCCATCTCCTCCTTCGCCTGGGACTGGGGCGACGGGACAGCGCCCACCGCCGGTTCGTCGAGCACCCACAGCTATGCCGTGAGCGGCGACTTCCAGGTCACCCTGACCGTCCGGAACGAGGCCGGGTCGACCGCGGTGGTCAGCCATGCCGTTTCGCCGCGAACGGCGACCGATCCCGCGATGCTGGCGACCGACACCTTCGCCCGCACGGTGGCCACCGGGTTCGGCAGCGCCGATGTCGGCGGTGCCTGGACCGTCACCGGTGCGGCAGCCCGCTACTTCGTGTCCGGTGGAGCCGGCGTGCTGAGCATGCCGACCGCCGGTACGACGTCGACGGTGACGCTGGCCGGCGTGAGCAGCGCCGACACCGACCTGCGGGTGTCGGTCGCCACCGACAAGATGGCCTCGGCCAACGGCACCTACATCGGGCTGGTCGGCCGCCAACTGTCTTCCACCGCCAGCTACAGCGCGACGGTGCGGATCCGCGGCGACGGGGTGGTGCTGCTGTCCCTCGGCGCTCTGCAGGGGTCCGCGACGTCGGTGACGTTACGGTCGGCCATCACCCTGCCGGGAGTCGTGGTCGCCGCCGGCGACGTGCTCCGCACCCGACTGCAGGTGACCGGGACCAACCCGACCACGATCCGCCTGAAGGTCTGGCCACGGGCGGCCGCCGAGCCGGCCGCGTGGCAACTCAGCGCCACCGACAGCTATGCCGGGCTGCAGCGGCCCGGCTCGCTGGGCCTGAGCGGCTACCTGTCCGGCAGCAGTATCAACGCGCCGGTGCTGCTGCGGGTCGGCGAGCTGACCGCGCGCACCACCGCGGCCGCTCCGGCGAACGTCGCGCCGACGGCCAGGGTCAGCCTGAACTGCAGCGGCCTGTCCTGCACCGCGAGCGGCGCCGGATCCACCGACAGCGACGGCACCATCAGCAGCTACGCATGGAACTGGGGCGACAGCAGTCCAGCGTCATCCGGATCGTCGGCAACCCACCTCTACGCCGCACCCGGCACGTTTCCGGTCAGCCTCACGGTGACCGACGACGCCGGTGCGACCGGCACCTCCGGCAGCACCGCGACTGTGGCCCCGCCCGGCAACCAGTCGCCGGTTGCGGTGCCGGCGGTCAGCTGCCTGAACCTGGTGTGCAGCGCGGACGGCTCCGCATCGACCGATCCCGACGGCTCGGTGGTGAGCTACGCCTGGTCCTGGGGGGACGGCAGCACCGGTATCGGGAGCAGCACCAGCCACCCGTACCAGGCGGCGGGTACGTACCTGGTGACGCTCACGGTGACCGACGACAAGGGCCTGACGAACTCGGGTTCGACGTCGGTGTCGCCGACGCTGGCCCAGAACGTCCCACCCAAGGCATCGATCGGCGTCACCTGCGCGCAGCTGGTGTGTTCGGCCGACAGTTCCGGGTCGGTGGACCCGGACGGCACCATCACCGGTTACGGCTGGGACTGGGGTGACGGATCGGCGGCCACCAGCGGCGCGACCAGCACGCACACCTATGCCGCGGCCGGCTCGTTCACCGTCACGCTGACCGCGACCGACAACCGCGGCGCCACCGCGACCATCGCCCAGACGGTCATGCCGGTAGCTCCGCCGCCGGCGGGCGGGCCGTTCGTCACCGACGCCTTCGCCCGGACCGTCGCCGGCGGCTGGGGGAGCGCCCCGGTCGGTGGACCGTGGACGACCGGCGGTGCAGCGGCGTTCTCCGTGGGCGACGGGGTCGGGCTGATCGCCGTGCCGAAGGCCGGCAGCACGGTCAGCGCGCTGCTGTCGGGTGCACCCAGTCCTGGAACGAGCACCGACTACACGGTGGCGGTCTCCACCGACAAGCTGGCCAACAGCAACGGCACCTACTTCACCTTCGTCGGTCGACGGGTGAGTGCGACGCTGGAGTACGACAGCCGGGCGCGGGTGACCGGCACGGGCGCGGTCGTGCTGTCCCTGGGGGCGCTGACCGGGACGTCGACCGCGGTCGCCCTGTCGTCGCAAGTGGTCGTTCCTGGGCTGACGCTGCCGGCCGGCGGCTGGCTCAGCAGCCGGCTGCAGGTCACCGGCAGCAATCCGACGACGATCCGGGCGCGGGTCTGGTCGTCGTCAGCCGCGGAACCCACCGGCTGGCAGGCGACCGCGACCGATGCCACCGCGGCGCTGCAGGTGCCGGGCGTCATCGGGCTCGGCGCGTACGTCTCCAGCAGCGCGACCAACGCACCGGTGACGGG
>CAXSEW010000399.1:0-4622 GCA_964236185.1 uncultured Nakamurella sp.
ACTGGCCTGGAGGGTGGCGGTTCCGGAGTTGTCGAAGGCGACGGTGACGCCGCGCCCGCCGGTGGCCGCGCGAACTTTTTCGGGCCAGTCAGGATCCCGGTAGCTGAACACCTCATCGGCGCCCAGTGCCCGCACCCGGTCCTGTTTCCACTGCTCCCCGGTGATAGCGATCACCCGGGCGCCGATGATCTTGCCCAGCTGCACCGCCGCCGCCCCGCAGGCCCCCCCGGCGCCCATGACCAGCAGGGTGTCGTCGGCGGTCACGTGGCCCCGTTCCACCATGCCGTGGTAGGTGGTCGTATAGGCGACGCCCAGCGCGGCTGCGTCTTCATAGGACACCGACTCGGGGAGCCGCACCAGCTGCGTCGTCGGCGCGCACACGTAGTCGGCCCGCCCGCCAGGGGTCTGGATACCGAACATCAGCGAGTCGACGCAGTAGTTCTCCCCCGCGCCGGCGCGGCAGAAATGGCAGCGCCCACAGGCGATCACCGGGTACACCGCGACCCGGTCACCGACGGCGTAATCCTGCACCCCCGGCCCCAGTTTGACGACATGCCCGGCCGGATCGATCCCGCCGATATGCGGCATCTCCAACGTCCGCATGCCGAACCCGCTGCGCCGGGTCTCGATGTCCGGGCCGTGGTTCACCGACACCGCCCGCACCGCGATCAACACCTGCCCGGGCCCCGGTTCCGGTGTCGCGGTGTCGGCGTATTCCAGGACGTTGCTGTCCCCGTGCTGGTGGAACATGACTGCCTTCAAAGTGGGCTCCTGGTGAGTTCGACTGCGCCGTCGAGGTCGGAAGCATGCGATCTGCTCTAGCGAAACTCTATCAAGGTCTGTTAGCGTAGGCCAGACCGAAGCGGAATAGTTCCCGTAGAACGTTCCAGCCTCTATATAGGGAGAGCCTGCGGCGGCGCTGTCTGGTTCCCGGCAGCGGCAACTCAACGACGAGCTTAAGGACGTGTGAAGTCATGGCATCCACGACGCAGCAGACCCAGTCGGAGCCGACGGGCAAGAAACAGCACCAGGGTGAGCGCACCTGGTACGAGGAGTTCTACGCGGGGCTGGACAGCAAAGACCTGTCGGTGGTGGATCGGCTATGCACACCCGACACCACCTTCCGGATGGCGAACCACGACATGGACAAGGGCATCGACGCCGTCCGTGCGGGGACGGCGCACTTCTTCACGATGATCGGCGGCATGAGTCACTCGTTCGTCAAGGTCGTCGAGCAGGGTGACAGCGCCTACTTGGAGGCGGTCGTCACCTACACCCGCCTCAACGGCAGCACCCTGTCGGTTCCTGTGTGCACTGCGATCGACCGGCGGGACGGGCTCATCGCCGCCCAGCGGGTCTATGTCGACCTGGCACCGCTGTTCGGTGCCGGCCCTTCCTGAACCGCGCGAACTTTAAGTACTGTGCACAACCACACTTCAAGGAGCAGACCGTGATCGAGTACTCGACCCCGAAAATCGTGGCCAACCCGGCGGGCAGCGACGTCCAGCTGACCCGGGAACAGCTGTGGCAGTCACTGATGTGGAAGGTGGAATATCCCACCCTGTTCGTGCCGCCGATCAAGGACTGCACCGTGCTGCAGACGTTCGACGACGGTGTTCTCCGCGAGATCCTGCACCGGGATTCGGTCGGCGAAGAACTCATCCAGGAGCGGATCTTCATCGAACCGATGCACACCATCACCTTTCTGCGGATGAACGGCACCGTCTACGGCCGCATCATCAACCTCATCGAAACCAACGACGACGGTGAGCTGACGCTGCGGTTCCTGTTCACGTTGGCATTGGCCGGCAAGAAGCCCGGCGGCCCCGAAGAGACCGCTTACCAGGAGGAATTCGCCACCGGCTACGTCAGGGCCGTGAACGGCACCCTGGAAGCGACCCGGGAATACGTCCGCACCGGTATCAACCCGACCCTGCAGCTGTCCAAAGCCAAGGCGGAAAGTGTCAGCCGGTGAGCCGGATCGATCCTGAGAAGCTCCTCTACCAACCGGGAGTCTCACCCGCCGACGGCGGCGTCCCCGCTCCGGTTTTTTCCGTCACCACCGACGGGGACATGCGTATCGAACGCAACCAGGCCGTCGTGCTCACCGATGGCACCACCATCTACATCGACGTGTTCCGCCCCGACGGCGCCGAAGCAGTCCCGACGTTGATCGCCTGGGGGCCCTACGGCAAACACAACGGCGGCGCCGTGTACCAGCAGTTCCACGACGAAGCCGGCCGGCTGGGCGGCGGCGTCAAACCCGAGTGGCTGTCCCCCTACACCACCTTCGAAGGCCCGGACCCCGCGCAATGGTGCGCCAACGGCTACGCCGTCATCAACGTCGACCCCCGCGCCACGTGGTGGTCCGAAGGCGACTACGCCACCTTCTGGGCCGAACGGGAAGCCGACGACTGCGTCGATGTCATCGCCTGGGCCGGAACACGACCCTGGGGCAACGGCAAGGTCGGCATGAGCGGCGTGTCCTACCTGGCGGTGGCCCAATGGTGGGCCGCCTCGCTCCGGCCGCCGCACCTGGCGGCCATCAACCCCTGCGAAGGGTTGAGCGACGTCTACCGGGAATTCTCCTTCCACGGCGGCATACCGTCCTTCTTCCCGCTGTGGTGGCAACAGAACCGGCTGAAGTACTCCACCACCAAGGTGGAAGCCATGGGCGACATGATGAACGAGCACACCCTGGACGACGAGTACTGGGACAGCAAGCGACCCGACCTGGCGCACATCGACGTTCCCGCCTACGTCATCGCCAGCTGGTCCGACCAGGGACTGCACACCCGCGGCACCCTGGCAGCATTCGAGCAGATGTCCTCCCCCCACAAGTACCTCGAGGTGCACGGCCGCAAGAAGTGGGAGTACTACCACCAACCGTCCACCGTGCACCGGCAACGGCTGTTCTTCGACCGGTTCCTCAAGGACATCCTCAACGAGGTGGACGACTGGCCGGCGGTGCGACTGGAAATGCGGGCGTCGTCCTACGACGGCCTGCAGCGGACACCGAGCCAGTGGCCACCGGTGGAGACCACCTACCGGAACCTGTTCCTGGACGCCCAGCACGGCACGCTGACCGATCAGGTCCCCTCGACCGCGGCAACGGCCCGGTACGCAGCAGAGGAAGACGGTAGCGAGATCGGCTTCGACTACGTGTTCCCCGACGACGTCGACGTCGTCGGCGGCATGAAACTGCGGCTGTGGGTGCAGGCCGAAGGCGCGGACGACATGGACCTGTTCGTCGCCGTCACCAAGATCGACCGGGACGGGCAGACCGTTGACTTCCCGTTCGCCAACGTCCTGGAACACGGCCCCGTCGCTCTGGGCTGGCTCCGCGTTTCCCAGCGGGCGTTGGACCCGCAACGCTCGACGAGCAACCGGCCCTGGCACACCCACGCCGGTGAAGAGAAACTCGCCCCCGGGCAGGTAGTCGAGGTCGAGGTTGAGATTTGGCCCTCCGGGACCCGATTCGAGGCGGGGCAGCGGCTACGGCTGCGACTGCGGGGCAGCGACTTCTACACCGGCGCCGTCATGTCCAAACACATCGGCCTCCGCAACCGCGGGGACCACATCCTGCACACCGGTGGCGCCTACGCCTCCTGCCTCACCATCCCCACCCTGCCAGTTGAACCCGCGGCGCCGCCGTTCCGCGGCTGACCCGACCGATGCCGAAGCCGCACTCGAACAGGCAATACCACTTCCAGGAGGAAAACCCAACCGATGACAGGTGACTCCCGCCGAGCGGTCCTGGTGTTGGGCGCCAGCGGCAACGTCGGCTCGGCCCTGACCCGCACGCTGGCCGCGGGCGGCGTACCGGTGCGCGCGTTCTACGACCCGTCGACCCCGCAAATCCCTTCCTTCCCCGCCGGTGTCACCGACGTGCCGGGCACCTTCGACGACCCTGCGGCGATGGCCGACGCAATGGAGGGTGTCGACGCAGTTTTCATGCTCACCCCGCCCAGCACCTCGCAGGTCCGCTGGCAACAGGCAATCGTGGACACAGCCCGCCGCCAGCGGGTGCGGCGGATCGTGAAGCTATCAGCATTCGAAACGGGGCCTGACTCGCCGCTGAGCATGGGCCGCTGGCACCACGCCGGCGAGGTCGCGGTCGCCGCATCCGGCTGCGAGTACGTCATCCTGCGCCCCCAATACTTCATGCAGATGCAGCTGATCGCATTGAGAACCGCAGCGCGGACTGGCATCTACTACGGCGCGGCCCGCCCCGACCTGGCAATGGCTATGGTCGACGTCGACGACATCGCCGCCGTCGCCGCCGTCGCTTTGACCACATCGAACTACCAGGGCGAAGTGTTGATCCCTACCGGACCGGCCGCGTTGACCTTCAATCAAATGGCTGCAGAGCTGGCGAGTGTGGTCGGCCGAGACATCGCCTACCAGCAGCGTCCGGTCCAAGAAATCCGCAACGACTTCAGCGCCCGCGGATGGCCCGACTGGCACATCGATGACTACCTGCTCATCCACGGCGACTCGGCCGGCGCTCTGGTTACCAGCTGCGTGCAGGACGTCACAGGTGCCGCCGCCACGCCGTTCGCAACATTTCTTGCCAAGCACTCGGACCAACTATCGAGCGCACTCGAACATCAATGAACCTG
>CAXSEW010000400.1:0-4617 GCA_964236185.1 uncultured Nakamurella sp.
CAGCTGCGGAGTAGCAGCGACCGCCTGCATCACCGATCGGCGCAGGCTGGCCGGCGGGGTCTGGGCAACGGAGCTACCCAGGATGGCCGCGGTCTCCAGGAAGCTGATGAGTTCCGCCGAACAGGTGGGACACGTCTCCAGATGCGCGGAGAAGGCAGCGGCCTCGTCCTGCGGCAGCGCGTCGAGCGCCATCGAGCCGGTATTGAGGTGCTGATCGGTGGTGGTCATGCTCCTGCTCCCAAGCAGTCGCGCAGACGGATCATGCCGTCCCGCAGCCGGGTTTTGATGGTCGGAAGTGGCGTGCTCAGGAGCTCAGCTACCTCACGGTAGGTGTATCCGCTGTAGTACGCCAGTGTGATCGATTCACGCTGTACTTCGGTGAGCGCGCCAAGGCACTTCTGCACGGCTCTGCGTTCGAATTTGGACTCGACGGCCTCCACTACCGTGTCGACTTCCACCTCGTGGGAGGCGTAGGCGACCTTGAGTTCACGGTCGGCCGAGGCCTGGGCGGACCGGACTCGGTCCACCGACCTGGCATGGGTGAGCGTCATGATCCACGACGTGGCCGACCCCTTGCCAGCGTCGAACCGGCTCGCCCGGCGCCAGATCTCCAGGAAGACCTCCTGGGCCACTTCTTCTGCCTGGCTGGGATTGCGGACGATCCGACGGGACAAGCCGAAAACCCGACCGGCGAACTGGTCGTAGAGCTGTTCGAAGGCATTTTCGTCACCGAGCGTGACTCGTCGCATGAGCTCTTCGGGTGCATCGGCGGATGCGTCGTCGGGAGTGTCCCGGATGCCCGGGGACGACGGCACCGCCGAGAGCCCCCGGGTCAGCGGGCCGGTAGTAGACATGTCCACGCCTCTTTCGGAATGGGTGGTGAGAAGTGCACGGCGAGCGCTCGGCGTCCGGAAAGGTGCGAGAACCGGACGGAAAGCACGATGGACGAACGATAAAAGCTGGGTGTACGAAAGATATGGGCCCTGCTGGGTGGTCCTACTCCATTCGGCACCGAGGCCCCGACGGATGGCGTGGCAGTGGCCTGGAGAATCACCATTCGCCCGATCATCTGTGCTGCTCAGCGCCCAGACGGAAGTCATCGGGGGCACGTCGTCGACAAGAGCAGACTGGAGAGTGCCGGCCCATCCGTCCGGCTCGTCGCACCGAAGGAACCCCCATGACCATCACTTCCCGGCCGACCCCAGGCAGGGCCCCGCTCAGCACCTCGTCCGGCGCGCCATGGCAACCCGGAATCGTTGCTTCAGCACTGGTCGGGCTGGTGGCGATGGGTCTTGCCATCGGGTTGGCCGAGCTGCTCGCGGCCCTGGGTACCTGGTTCGGCTGGCTGTCCACCGCGGCGTCCCCGCTGACGTCGCTGGGGACCACCTTCATCCATCTCACACCCGAATGGCTGAAGGAATACGCAATCCGGACGTTTGGGCAGAATGACAAAGAGGCGCTACGGATCGGGATGTACGTCACCCTGTTCCTGGTAGCCCTGGTCATCGGCATCGTGGCCCGTCGCAGTCCGCGGGTGGCGGCCGCACTGACGGTGGTGCTGGTGCTGGTCACCATCGCCGCCATCTACTCCGTCAGCGGCGCCATCGCCTTCGACGCGCTGCCGATCATCATCGGTGGCGCGGCCGGCATCTACCTGCTGGTGACGGTCTTCCGCCGGACGGTCTACCCCCAGCTGCTCAGTCAGCGGCAGGCACCGGCCGATGCAGCCGTGGCGGGCGCACCCACCGCCGTCGCGCCGGGCAGCGATGGCGCGCCCTACGCATTCGACGCCGACGGGGAGCTGTACGACGCCAAGCCCGGTACCTCCGGTGACCAGCACCCGATGCTGTTGGCCACCGGCGGTGGCAGCAGCCGGGCCCGTACCGGCCTGGACCGTCGGCAGTTCTTCCGACTGGCCGGCATCGGCGCCGTCGTGGCGGTGGCCGCATCGGCCGTGTCCCGGTGGATCCCCAGTAGCGCGCAGGTGACCGAAAGCCGGGCCAAGGCCGTGGTGCCGGTGCCGTCCTCCCGCCAGACCGAGCCGGCCGGCGTCGACTTCAAGATCAACGGGCTGACCCCCTACAAGACCTCAACCGCGAATTTCTACCGCGTCGACACGGCTTTCGTTCCCCCTAACGTCACCGCCGAGGAGTGGAGCCTGAAGATCCACGGCAAGGTGGCCAAGGAGATCTCGATCGATTACAACGACCTGATCGCCCGGCCGCAGATCGAACGGGACATCACCCTGACCTGCGTGTCGAATTCGATCGGCGGCGACCTGGCCGGCAACGCCACCTGGATCGGCGCCCGGATCGACGACCTGCTCAAGGAAGTCCAGCCCGACAGCGGCGCGGACTGCGTGCTCTGCACCAGCAAGGACGGATTCACCCTGACCGCTCCGCTGGACGCGCTGACCGATGGTCGCGACGCGATGCTCGCAGTGGCGATGAACGGCGAGATCCTGCCGGTCAACCACGGTTTTCCGGTCCGGATGGTCGTTCCCGGCCTCTACGGGTACGTCTCGGCGACCAAGTGGGTGGTGGACATGAAGGTGTCCAACTTCGCCGAGGAGAGCGCCTACTGGACCGACCGCGGCTGGTCGGATCACGGCCCGATCAAGACGGCCACCCGCATCGACGTGCCCAAGGCGTTCGCGCAGTTCCCGGCCGGTGACGTCACGCTCGCCGGCGTCGCCTGGGCGCAGCACCGCGGCATCAACAAGGTCGAGATCCAGATCGACGACGGACCGTGGCAGCAGGCCCAGCTGGCCGGCGATGCGTCCATCGACACCTGGCGGCAGTGGAAGTTCGTCTGGAAGGCGACCAGCGGCACGCACACCGTGCAGTCGCGCGCCACCGACGGCACCGGCGCGGTGCAGACCGACCAGGTCCGCGACGTGCTGCCGGACGGCGCCAGCGGTTACGACTCCCGCAGCATCGTCATCGCCTGACGCGTCACCAGGTGGGTGGCAGACCGGCTCGCCGGCCGGTGTGGGCCTGGCAGTATGCCCAGGCATGATCAAGTGGCTGGTGTTCGACCTCGGTGACGTCGTACTCAAGCGGACCGAGGCGATCCCCGACCTGGCCCGGCTCCTCGGTGCCGCCCCGGAACGGCTGTTGACCGCGTACTGGACGCACCGCCGCGAGTACGACCGGGATTCCGATGCGCCGGCGTTCTGGTCAGCGGTCGCGCAGGATGCCGGTGCGGCCTCGCCCGACGCCGAACTGCTCGCCCAACTCGTCAGGCTGGACGACGCCGGGTGGAGCGTGGCCGATGAAGACGTGCTGGTGTTGATCGACGACGCGGCCGGGGCCGGCCTCCGGCTGGCGGTGCTGTCGAATGCCCCGTCGTCGATGGGCCGACTGATCACCGCCGCGCCGTGGGCGAGCGTGTTCGACCCACTGGTGTTCTCCGGCGACCTGCACATGCTCAAGCCCGAGGAGCGCATCTACCGCCACCTGCTCGACCTGCTCGGCGCGGCTCCCGCCGAGGTGGCCTTCCTCGACGACCGCCCTGAGAACGTCGACGGCGCAGCGGCGCTCGGTATCCGGGCCGTCCGGTTCACCGGGGCGGCCGATGCCCGGGCGGAGCTGCGACAGCTCGGCCTTGCCGTCTGACCGGTCGGCGGGCGACGTCAGCGGCGGGTGATGGACCTGCGGTTACGTCCGGCGATAGCGCCGACAACCGCGACCCCGCCGGCGATCAGCGCGATCCACAGCACGATGTGCGCCAGGAAGCCGACGATCGCACCGACGATGCTGAAGGCGATCCACAGCACCACGATGACACCGACGATTTTCAGTACCTTGTCCATGACCTGCTCCGAGTTCGACGACTGCTTGGTCCGGCCCAGCCGACCGGCATGCATCCACTCTGCTCCCGCTGCGTCCCCGCTGCCTCCGGGATCCACCCTGATCCTGCGGCCGGGGCCAACCCTGAGCCCCACCGGCGGCCGGGTTGTCGGCCGGCCCGACCGCCGGCGGCGGCAGCCTGTGATGAAGACGGCAGCCGGAATCCGTCACACCGCCTGCAGCGCCGCTCCCGAGCTGCCTACCGTGGACGGGTGAAACGACAAGCTCCCGCTCCCTCCGGCCCGGCCCGTTCGCCCGACATCGCGATCGGCGGCCGGACGTTCGACGCCGTGCTGTTCGACATGGACGGCACCCTGGTCGACTCCACCGGCGCGGTCGAGCGGTCCTGGGCGATCTGGGGTGCCGAGTACGGACTGACCCGGTCGGTGCTGGAGGCCGGACACGGTCAGCCCGCCTCCCAACTGGTCCGGGCCGTGCTGGGCACGGACCGGGTGGAGGAGGGGCTGCGCCGCATCGCCGACCTGGAACTCCACGACGTCGCCGACATCACCGTGTTGCCGGGCGCGGCCGAGCTGTTGGCTGCCGTGCCGGCCGACCGGGCGGCCATCGTGACATCGGCGACGCGGGAGCTGGCAGTGGCCCGCATCGCCGCTGCCGGGCTGGCCGCACCTGCCGCGCTGGTCACCTTCGACGACGTCACCCGCGGCAAGCCGGACCCGGACCCTTTCCTGACCGGCGCCGCCCGCTTGGGCATCGACCCCCGCCGCTGCCTGGTGGTCGAGGATGCGCCGGCCGGTATCCGGGC
>CAXSEW010000401.1:0-4612 GCA_964236185.1 uncultured Nakamurella sp.
ACGGTTGCCGCACATCTCGAAATACTGCGTGGTGCGGCGCTCCTGGGCATCCGGCTCGTCAAAGGTGTAGAGCATGCTGGTGCCCTCGATCGGGCTCTGGGTCACGCCGTTGTAGCTCGTCGGCACCGGTAGCCCGGCGGCCTCCAGGATGGTCGGCAGCACGTCGATGACGTGGTGGAACTGGTGCCTGATCGAGCCGGCAGCGGCGCCCGCGATCCGGTTGCCCCACCGCACTATCAGGCCGTCCCGGGTTCCGCCGAAGTGCGACGCGACCTGTTTGGTCCACTGGTAGGGAGAATTCATCGCCAGCGCCCAGCCCACCGGATACATCGCGTAGGTGCTGGCGTCCCCGAAGGAATCGAGCCGGGCCGCCATGCTGGAGGTGTCGTCCGCGATGCCGTGGCCGACCAGGTGCTCGGCCAGCGTGCCCTCCACACCGCCTTCGCCTGAGGCGCCGTTGTCGCCGAGGACATAGATGAAGAGCGTGTTGTCCAGTTGCCCGAGGGCTTCCAATTCGGCGACCAGGCGCCCGACCTGCGCATCGGTGTGCTCGGCGAATCCGGCGTACGTCTCCATGAAGCGGGCACCGACCCGCTTGGCGTCGTCGTCGATCTCGTTCCAGGACGGCACCCCTTCGGCCCACGGCGCCAGCTGCGCCTCCGGCGGCACGATCCCCAGTTCCCGCTGCCGCACCAGGGTGGCCGCCCGGACCTCGTCCCACCCGTTGTCGAATCTCCCGCGGTATTTCGCTATCCATTCCGGAGCGACGTGGAACGGCGCATGAGTGGCACCGAAGGAGACGTAGGTGAAGAACGGCTTCTCCGGAGTCAGCACGTGCTGCGTGCGGATCCAGCTGATCGCGTGGTCGACCAGGTCTTCGGAAAGGTGGTACCCATCCTCGGGTCTGCGCGTCGGGACCACCGGCGTCGTGCCCTGGAACAATTGCGGATACCAGTGATTCATCTCGGCACCCATGAACCCGTAGAACTCGTCGAAGCCCTCACCGGTCGGCCAGCGGTCGAAAGGTCCGGACGGACTCACCTCACGAGCGGGTGTCTGGTGCCACTTGCCGAAAGCCGCTGTGCTGTAACCATTGCTGCGTAGAATCTGGGCAACCGTGGCCGCGCTCTGCGGGCGGTACCCGTTGTACCCGGGGGCAGAGGTGGCCATCTCGGTGGTGCCGCCCCTGCCCACCGAGTGATGGTTGCGACCGGTCATCAGAGCCTGCCGGGTGGGCGAGCACAGGGCAGTGACATGGAACCTGGAGTAGCGCAGGCCCTCGTCGGAAAGTTTCTGGGCCGTCGGCATGTCGCAGGGTCCGCCATACGGTGAGGAGGCGCCGAAGCCCATGTCGTCGATGACCACGACCACCACGTTGGGCGCCTGCGCAGGCGGTAGCAGCGCCTCCACCGGCGAACCGAGCACCCGCGGCGGATCCGGGATGGGCAGGACATCGCGCTTCACAGCGTCATCGAGTGCAGATTGGTTCATCAAGACAAAATCCTTCTCTGGGCAGCGGCGCTCGTCACACCGGGAGGAGCTGGCGGTGCGTGATTGATCGACAAAGGGGCTGGAGCCTCCGCCACTACCTACGGATACGGGCAGCCGCGCATCGCCGCGCCCGCGGTGGCGAACCTCATCACGCCGATCCCGCTCATCGATGGCCCGCCAGGGCGCTGGCAAGGGCCAGAGTTGCGGCCGCGGCCGTCACCACCGAGCCCAGGAGCACCGGAGCGCGCCGTACCGGGGCGCCGTCGGAATCACCGTCGCCCGCCCGTTTCCCGCCGTTCCACCACATCGCGAACGAACCCACCAACAGCAGCACCGCTCCCACCACGATGGTCGGACGCTGCTCGACCAGGCCGGCCCTGGCCAACAGCACAGCAACGACCACCGTCGACAATGCGGTGCGCGACCAGGCCAGCGAAGTTCGCTGGGCCTGGACGCCGGGCGGTTCGGCGGTCACTGCCATTCCCCCGGCTGCGCTCCCGGCCACGCGCCGGCACCGCGGCTCACAGGGCGACCAGGACGGCCACGAGCAGTGCGGTCGCAGCCAGCGCGATGACCACGACGGCCGGAAGGTGGCTGTAGGGCAGGCTGGTGCGCTGTCGCATCGCCACCTCGTTGGCAACCCAGCGCCGGTAGGAGAAGATCGCCAACGCCAGTGCGCTCAGTGCCACCGCCACCCCGAGTCCTCTTCGTACCCACGCGGCCGCGAAGGTGGGCACCAATTCGACCACCGCGACGGACCCGGCGATCAGCGCCAGCGCCGTCCGGATCCACGCCAGAAAGGTGCGCTCGTTCGCCAGGCTGAACCGGTAGTCAGGGTCCGCACCCTCGCGGTGCCAGCCCGGTTCACGCATTGTCGTTCCATCCCCGCGTTTGTCGAAGAGCCCGGTGCCAGGCGGGCAGGACACCCGTTCGCTAGCAGTATCAACTTCAGCTGCACTGTGCGCAACGGCTGACACCAGAGGCAACAAATCGCTTCTCTGACACACTGGCACCATGTCTCCACTGGCCTCGACCGGGCCGCCCGGCGGCGATGCCGGGCCCGGCGCCGTGCAATCGGTCGACCGGGCGTTGACGATCCTGGAGCTGTTGGGCAGCGACGCCGAGCTGGGGGTGACCGAGATCGCCGGCATGCTGGCCGTCCACAAGTCGACCGCTTCCCGACTGCTGGCCACCTTGGAATCGCACGGACTGGTCGAGCAGTACCCGGACCGGGGCCGCTACCGGCTGGGCGTCGGCCTGCTCAGGCTCGCCGGAGCCACCCGCGCGAGGCTCGACGTCGTCAGGGAAAGCCGGGAGGTCACCCAGTCGCTGGCCGGACAGGTCGGTGAGACCGTCAATGTGGTCATCCTGTCCGGCACCGAGACGCTGTACCTGGATCAGGTGACCGGCGCCTCCTCCATCCAGATCCACAACTGGGTCGGCCATCGGAACCCGCTGCATGCCACCGCCAACGGCCGGGTGCTGCTGGCCCACGTCCCGCTGGAGCGACGGGAATCGCTACTTGCCGCCATCAGTGATCCGGGCGGCCACCTGCCGCTGCTGACCGACCACTCGATCGCCACCGTGCCGGCCCTGCTGAAGGAGCTCGACGTGGTCCGGGCCCGCGGCTACGCGGTGGCCGTCGACGAGCTCGAGCTCGGCCTGACGGCGGTGGCGGCTCCGATCCGCGGGGTCGATGGCGACGTGATCGCCTCGCTCTCGATCTCCGGCCCGAGTTTCCGGCTCGGCCCTGACGAGCTGCCCGCCACGGTCACCGCGGTCCGGAACGCAGCGGATACGATTACCACCCGGATGGGTGGTGCCCCATTGGGCCGGAGATGACAGCCGGATGACCGACAGGTTCTCCCGAAGCCGGATATTGGTGCTTCCCGTTAACGTTATGGGTCCAAAACGGCGCGTGCCGATCCAAACCCTTGACACTTCCAGTGCTTGCTCACCATGCTGTTGCAGCAGAAGCGCCACCTGTTCGCCATACGCAACAGCCTGCTGATCGCCAGCTGATCGGTACGTCTGCAGGTCACCACATGACGGTCGAGAGCAGCGGAGGTCGGATGAGTGTGACGGTGGGCGCCGCGACCCCGACCGCACCTGCGGCGACCGCACCACCTCGCCGGCCGGAGGCGCCGGTAATGGTCCCCGGGCTCTACGCGGAAGGCCGTTGGCGGGCCTCGAGCGCCGGCCGGACAAGGCAGATCTGCTGCCCCGCCGATGGCTCGCCGGTTGCTGTGGTCGCCGAATGCACAGAGCGAGATGCGCTGAGCGCCATCGCATCAGCTCGGAGTGCTTTTGACGACGGCAGCTGGCCGGCGACGCCCGAGCGGCAGCGCGGCGATCTCCTGCTGCGGGTCGCCGACCTGCTCCTGCGCGACCGGGAGAGCTACGCCCGGGCAGAAGCCCTGGACACCGGCAAGCGAATGGTCGAGGCGCAATTCGACGTCGACGACATCATCGCCGCCTTCCGGTATTTCGGCGGAATCGCCGGCACGGATGCCGGTCGCGTCGTGGACACCGGCAGTCCCACCGCCATCAGCCGCATCGTTCATGCGCCGATCGGCGTGTGCAGCCTGATCACGCCGTGGAACTACCCCCTGCTGCAAACATCCTGGAAGGTCGCGCCGGCGCTGCTGGCCGGGAACACCTTCGTGCTCAAGCCGTCCGAACTCACCCCCAGCACGGCTGTCCTGCTGATGGACACGCTCGCCGAGGCCGGACTGCCGGCCGGGGTGGCCAACCTGGTCACCGGCACCGGACCGGAGGTGGGCGCTCCACTCACCCGGGATCCGCGGGTCGACCTGGTCAGCTTCACCGGCGGGCTGGCCACCGGAAAGGCCATCATGGTCGCCGGGGCGGCGACCGTGAAACGGGTCGCCCTCGAACTCGGCGGCAAGAACCCGAACATCATCTTCGCCGATGCCGACCGCGACGCCGCGATCGACAACGCTTTGACAGCAGTCTTCCTGCACTCGGGTCAGGTGTGCTCGGCCGGTGCCCGACTGCTGGTCCAGGCCGAGATCCACGACGAGGTGGTCGACGCGATCACCGCTCGGGCCTCGCGCATCCGGATGGGCGGCCCCTTCGACGCTGCGGCCGAGACCGGGTC
>CAXSEW010000402.1:0-4607 GCA_964236185.1 uncultured Nakamurella sp.
GCACCCAGCTACACCGACTCCTCGAAGTCCGACTGGGAGGCGATCATCAAGGGTTACAACGCCAAGTACCCGGGCGTCACCGTCAAGCTGCAGATCGCCGCCTGGACCGGGTTCACCGACGTGGTGCAGTCCCGCATCCAGGGCAACGACACCCCGGACATCCTCAACGACAACAACTTCGCCGAGTCGGCGAAAGCCGGGCTGCTCTACCCGATCACCGATGTGATGTCGCCGGCGACGTTCAGCACCATCGTGCCGTCCCTGGCCAAGAACGGGCTCGGCTCCGACGGCAAGCAGTGGGCCGCACCCGACATCGCCTCGGCGCGCATCATGCTCTACAACAAGGACCTGTTCAGCAAGGCCTCCATCGCCACCCCGCCCAAGACCTGGGACGAACTGCTGGCCGACAGCAAGAAGATCGCTGCGCTCGGCAACGGCGTGTCCGGCTACGGCATGCCGATGGGCAAGGAGGAGGCGCAGGTCGAGGCCAGCCTGTGGATCTGGGGCAACAAGGGAGACTGGCTGTCCGGCAACGACATCAAGGCGAACTCCGACGCCAACATCGCCGCGTTCGACGAGATGAAGACCTTCATCGACGCCAAGGCCACCCAGCCCAACCCGGGCTCGGCCAACCGGCAGGACGTCGCCGACCTGTTCAACCAGGGCAAGCTCGGGATGTACGTCACCCAGCCGGGTCTGGTCGCCGACATGACGAAGAAGTTCCCGAACATCAAGTGGGGCCTGGCTCCTGTTCCGTCGAAGGACGGCGCGACGCCGGTCGCCCTCGGCGTCACCGACTTCATCCTCGCCTTCAACAACAAGGACGCCGCCCGCAAGGCCGCGACCAAGGCATTCCTGGACTACTTCTACACCCCGGACGTCTACAACAAGTGGTCTGCGGCAACCGGTCTGCTTCCGGTGACCACCGGCGCGATCACGCTGCAGCAGGCCGCCACCCCGGCCAACAAGCCGTTCTTCGACGCGCTGCCGACGGTCCGTTACCTGCCGCAGGGCAACCCGAAGTGGTCGGCTCTCCAGGATGCGCTGCAGGCCAATGGCGGCGGAATCGCCACCTCCGACGGCAAGACCACCCTGGACGCCATCCAGGCCCAGGTCGACGCCACCGGCTGATTCATCACCGCTGACTACCCCATCGCGCTGATCAACTCAGCCGGCGCGGACGAACTGATTGACTCCGGTCACTCTCGTCCCATCTCGGCCTAGTTGATCAGCGCGGGCCTAGTTGATGAGCGCGGGGGACGAGCGCAGCAGTACCGGATCGGGCCGGTCGAACGGAAAGGTTGAGCATGAGTACGTCGATCACCACAGCGCCGCCCGTGGGCGGTACGACGAGGGCACAATCCAGCGCTCCGTCGAAGGCTCCGGGACGCGGCCGGCAATTGCTGTCGGCGCTGCCCTGGCTGGCCCCGTCGCTGGTCCTGATCGTCGGCGTGGTGCTCTACCCAGCCGGCTACATGGTCTACACGTCGTTCCGCAAGGTGAACAAGATCGGCTTCGACAGCGGAGCGGCCGGCTGGTCGAACTTCAAGCTGGCGCTCACCTTTCCCGGCGTCCACATGGTCCACATCTTCCTGAACACCTTCATCTGGGTGATCGGCGTCGTGTTCTTCACGGTCGTCATCTCGCTCGGCCTGGCGCAGTTCCTCAACAAGGCGTTCGGCGGCCGGAAGATCGTCCGGCTGGCCGTGATCATTCCGTGGGCCGCCTCGGTGGTGATGACCACGTCGATCTTCCAGTACGGCCTGAACATCGACTACGGAATCATCAACAAGTTCCTGGTCGACATCGGGATCATCAACGCTCCCTACGGTTTCACCCAGCAGCCGGTGCCCGCCTTCATCGTGGCCATGCTGGTGGCCGTCTTCGTCTCGCTGCCGTTCACCACCTACACGATCCTGGCCGGCCTGCAGGCGGTCCCGGGCGACGTTCTCGAGGCCGCGCACGTGGACGGCGCCGGCTCGGTCGCCCGCTACTTCCGGATCGTGCTCCCGATCCTGCGTCCCTCGCTGGCGGTGGCCGTGCTGATCAACATCATCAACGTGTTCAATTCACTGCCGATCCTGAAGGTGCTGACCGGGCCCCTCCCTGGCTACCAGGCGGACATCACCACCACCCTCATCTTCAAGTACAAGACCAATCTGGGCCCGGGCGTCGCCTCCGCGCTGTCCGTGGTCAATTTCCTGGTCTGCCTGGTGATCATCGCGATCTATCTTGTCGTCGTGAAACCCACGAAGGAGCAGTGAGTTGACCACCACCATCGCGCCGCCCCCGGCCAGCGTCGCCCCGAAGGCGAAGGTGCGCGGCACCGGGGTGAACAAGCCGCCGAACCGGATCGGCATGATCATCGGCTCCGTCGTGATCATCGCAGTCTTCGTCCTGCCGTACCTGATCATGTTCTTCGGATCGCTCAAATCGCAGCCGGAGATCACCAAGATCCCGCCGGTCTACTTCGGCAGCAATTTCCTGTTCAAGAACTACGTCACGATGTGGTCGTCGGACGTCGACCCGTTCAGCGGACTGCTGGCCACCGTGGTGATCTCGGTGTTCGCCACCCTGGTGGTACTGCTGGCCGCGACCCCGGCGGCCTACTACCTCGCGCGCTTCCGCTTCCCGGGGCGCCTGGCGTTCCTGTTCCTGGTGCTGATCACCCAGATGCTGCAGCCCACCGTGTTGGCCGTCGGCCTGTTCCGGGAGTTCCTGCAGCTCGGCCTGAACGACACCTGGTTCGCGATGATCCTGGTGAACGGCGCCTTCAACCTGGCTTTCGCGGTGTGGATCATGCAGGCCTTCTTCGCCTCGGTGCCGAAGGAGATCGACGAGGCGGCGGTACTGGACGGTGCCTCCAAGTTGCAGGTGCTGTTCAAGGTGTCGCTGCCGCTGGTCTGGCCCGGCATCGTCACCGCGATCATCTTCGTGTTCGTCTCGTCCTGGAACGAGTACGCCGCGTCGTCGATCATCATGACCAGCAACAACAAGCAGCCGCTGACCGTGTCGCTGCCGCGGTTCTTCGGCCTCTACACCGCCGAATGGCAGTACGTGTTCGGCGTCTCCATCGTCGCCATCGTCCCGGTCGTCATCCTCTTCGCCTTCATCGAGAAGCGCCTCATCGGCGGGCTGACCGCCGGCGCGGTCAAATAACCGTTGCCCTGCAACATTAATGCGTGCGAACAAGCGCCCCCACCCACTGAAGGAACTCCACCTCGCATGACAACTTCCGCCTCCCCGGCCGCCCACGTCCGCGCCGAGATCGAGAGCCAACCGGAGCTCTGGTTGCGAGCCATCGAACTGGCCGGCCGTTCCACCGATGTGCTGCCCTCCCGCGGCCAACGGGTCGCCGTGGTCGGCTGCGGTACCAGCTGGTTCGTCGCGCAGTCGTACGCTGCCGTCCGGGAGAGCGCCGGACACGGGGTCACGGACGCCTTCGCCGCATCGGAGTTCCCGGCCGGACGGCGGTACGACCTGGTGGTCGCGATCACCCGGTCCGGTACCACCACCGAGGTGCTCGACCTGCTCGCGGCGCTGCCGCCGGATCAGCCCACGCTGGCCATCGTCGGTGATGGGCAGTCCCCCGGCGCCACCGCAGCCGGGTCCACCATCCTGCTGCCCTTCGCCGACGAGCTGTCCGTCGTGCAGACCCGCTTCGCCACCTGTGCGCTGGTGCTGCTGCGCGCCGGTCTCGGCGAGGTGCTCGACACTCTCGTCGTCGATGGTGAGGCGGCGCTGACCGCGGAGCTACCCGCCGGCTGGTCGGACTTCCTGCAGTTCACCTTCCTCGGCACCGGACCGGCTGTGGGCATCGCCCACGAGGCCGCGCTGAAGATGCGGGAGGCTGCGCTGGCGTGGGCCGAGTCGTACCCGTCGTTCGACTACCGGCACGGCCCGATCTCGCTGGCCGAGCCGCACACCCTGGTGTGGTCGATCGGCACGCCGCCGCCCCGACTCGCCGAGCAGATCGAGGCCACCGGCGCCTCGCTGCACGTCAGCACCGGGGACCCGGTGGCGGCGCTGGTGCACATCCAGCGCCTGGCCGTCGCGCTCGCGTTGCACCGCGGCCTGGACCCCGATCAGCCGCGGCACCTGACCAGGTCGATCGTCCTGGATCCGGCGCTCGGCTAGATCGACCCGGCCCGGCGTGCCCGTCGCCGTTCGGGTGGCGGTGGGACCTGTTTCGCCGCAACGACATCGGCGAATCGCACGGTGATGTCGCCCTTGCTCGTGCGGATCTCGCAATCGGTCGCGCCGCGGCGCAGCAGCAGTCCCAGGGCATCGGTGGCCAGGTCGCCCACCCGGTAGCGCACCACCACCCGTGTACCCAGCGGCAGCGCGAGGAACTTCGCGACCGGACCGTCACCGCCGACACCATCGACCGGACCGGTCACCGGCCGGGCGCGGTGGAAACCGACAGGTGCTCGCGGGCGAACGCCAGCGCCTCGGCGATGTCGACCCGGCGCTGGTCCGCATCGGCGCTGCGGGTGGAGATCTCCAGCACGACCGAGCCCGTGAATGGTTGGCCGTCCAGCTTCTCGGCACCCAGGATCCGCAACACCTCGGCGCAGGGCTGTCCGCCACGTCCGGGTACGAGGTGC
>CAXSEW010000403.1:0-4602 GCA_964236185.1 uncultured Nakamurella sp.
CGGTGGCATCCACTACTGCCTGGGTGCGGCGCTGGCGCGGATGGAACTGGCCGCTGCATTCCGGGCACTGGCCACCCGATTCCCGAAGCTACGCAGCAACGGGCCGGTCGTCATGCGGCCGGGTACTACTCTGCGCGGGCCGCGCCGGCTCCCGGTGGCGATCTGAGCTGCCCGTCACGGTGTCGGGTTTCAGCTTCCGACTGGGCGACGCGGTGGCGGGCCGGAATGTTCACGCCGCCATCCTGGATGCCTACCGCACCTGCCTTCCATTGTGACCCGGTACTCCGCATTCGCCGCGGACCGTGATCTACTCTGGGCGGGAGGGCCGCGTGAACAACCAAGATCTCATCAACGCCGCGGTCGAGCGGCTGAATCCATACTCCAACGGCGATCGACTGTTCGGCGACGTCGCGGCTATGGTGGTGACGGGTAACGGTTCCCAGTTCTTCGGAGTGTGCATCGATACCGCATCCGGCACCGGATTCTGCGCCGAGGCGGCGGCCATCGGCGCCATGGTGACGGCTGGGGAGTACGCAATAGCGCAGATCGTCGCCGTGTGGCGGGACCAAGCCGACGCGAGGGTGTACGTGCTGCCACCCTGCGGACGCTGTCGCGAGTTCATCCGGCAGATCGATGACTCCAACCTGGATGCGCAGGTCATCCTGGGGCCGGATGACAGTTCCCTTCTCCGCGACCTGCTCCCGCGGCACGAATGGCCGCGCGCGGTCGACTGCTGACCGCCTCTGCGACCGGTGTGGTGGTCGCTCGACGTACACCGGCTGGGGTGCTTCGCTGGGTGCTACCGTCGGGGATGTGAGCAGAAGCGCTGGTCAGCGCGGGTGGCGACGAGCCGTCGACGGCCAGTTGACCAGGATGCAACAGCAGGACGGGCGCCTCGGTCAGCTGGCCATGCTCTGGGCTGCCGCCGTCTCGGCGGTGTTGATCGCCTGCGCCGCCTTCTTCCTCGCGCTCTACTGGGTATTCGGCTGACCGGGCTGAGCTGGTAGCCGGAACCCGTTACGCGTTCCACGACCGCGTCGCCCGCGGAAATGAGTGCTCGGCTTCAATGCCATCAGGCGAACGGCCTCATGTACTACCTCGGCGGAGACTGGAACCTGTGGATCGATGCGGTCAGCGTGATCGTCACGTGGTTGAACGTTCTCACCGGGACGTCGAACTGCTTGCAGACGATGGCCGATGTCCCGCGGTCGACATCGACCGCACCGGGCGGATCGGCCACGTGATGAGCAGCGTCGAGCGCAACGATCGACGGCATCGGGTTGGTACAGCTGTGTCGGTGAATCGCGGTGGCCTATGTCCAGGGCGTAGGACGCGGCATCGTCGGTCAGTCGATGCGGACCGATCCCGGCGGTGCGATGAACCAGGCCTGATTGCCGATGTTCCACGCGCTGGTCGACGTCACGCAGTCCCACTGCTGCAGCATCGACTGCGCCGGGGGCCGTCCACCGGCGCCGTTCGCAGCGTCCAGGCACCGCCCGGTCCGGCGGTTGACCAGCACCATCTGGTCGACACCGGTGGTGCAGATGTTGCCCGAGCATCGGGTGCCGGACAGATAGCGCCTGGACCATTCGCCGGGGGTGTAACCCGCGTTGCAGTACGGGTATTGGATGATCGGGGTGCCGTTGGCGTAGGACCCGGATCGCCAGTCGAGCATCAGACACTGGCCGTCGTGCCGGGCCTGGATGCGGAAGTAGCCGCCGCCGCTGTCGAGCAGGTTGAATTCCTGCGAGGTGCTGGCGTTGTCGGGCCAGAGGAATACCCGTTGATACGGATTCGTCGACGCCCAGATGACGTCGGTCTTGAGACCGCTGTAGCCGTTGGTGATCTCGACGCGAGTGGTGTCTGCAGATGCCGCGGTGGCCGGCACCACGAACGCGGTGACGGCGGCCGCAGCGACCAGCAGTGCAGTGAACGGCCGTCGACGTGAGTGACCGGTGGCGAAGCGCCGGCGGGTCGGAACAAGGCGCATCATGGCAATTCCTTCGGTTCGGTTGGTGTGTTGGGGTACCTCGGAAGAGCCAGCGATCGACGATCAGATACGTGCGTCTTGGCACAGGAGCGAAGCCGCTCCCAGCCGTCACCTGCTGGTGCAGCACCAGGTGGCCGTCTCGCGGCGATGACCGAGCTCGATGACCTGGGCTCGGATCATGCGCCTACCGTGGTGTCATGACTGTGGTGTGCGTACCTGACGAGAACGCGATCGAACTACTGGGACCGGTACCGGACGGTGTGGAGGTGGTGGCGTGGAACGGCGAGAAGGCCAAGCCGGAAGGGCTGGAGCGCACCAGGTTCTGGGTGCCGCAGGTCGAGGATTCGACCGAACTGCCGGACAAGTTCGCGGCCATGCCGGAAATGCGGGTGATGCAGCTGCTCAGCGCCGGGATCGAGGACGTGGTGGGGCACATCCCGGACGGGGTGATGCTGTGTGACGCGCGCGGGGTCCATGGTCCCGCGGTGGCCGAACTGGTGCTGGCCCTGATTCTCGCGTCGCAGCGCCGACTACCGCACTTTCTCACCGCGCAGCGCGACGGACGGTGGGATCTCATCCAGGGCGACGATCTCCGCCAGAAAAAGGTCTTGCTGATCGGCGCGGGTGATCTCGGTGAGCAGACGGCCCGTCGTCTCCGGGCCTTCGACGCCGATCCGATCATGGTCGCGCACTCCGCCCGCGACGGCGTGCACGCCACCGAAGAATTGCCGGACCTGTTGCCGCACGCCGATGTCGTCGTCCTGACACTGCCGCTGACCGCTGGAACTCAGGGCATGGTCGACGCCGAGTTCCTGGCGCAGATGCCGGATGACGCGTTGTTGATCAACGTGGCCCGCGGCAAGATCGTCGATACCGATGCGTTGTTGGCCGAACTGACCGCGGGGCGACTGCGGGCCGGCCTGGACGTGGTCGAGCCCGAGCCGCTGCCCACCGGCCATCCGCTGTGGAGTGCCCCCAACTTGATCATCACACCGCACGCGGCCGGTCACATCAGGGCATCCGGAGGGCGGGCTTTCCAGTTGGTCAATGATCAGTTGCGTCGCTTCCTGGCAGGGGAGCAGCTGATCAACGTGGTCGAGGGCGACTACTGATCAGGCGTAGGCAGTGAAGTTCGGTCCCACCAGATCGAGCAATGCCGCCGGATGGATCGCTGTCGCTGATCCGCCGGCCCGGTCCAGCACGATGTCGAGTGCGGCGGTCAGTGCTGCCTTCGTCCGGTGATAGGAATAACGCTCGAGCACCCACTCACGATTCTCCGTCCGCACCGTCGAGAGCTTGTCGGCACCCTCCAGCACCTCGGCGATCTTGTCCAGCAGCAGCAACGGTCGCTGTTCCGGCACCGGCCATGCCCCGGGGGCGTCGAAAAGCTCGCGCCCGCCGCCGCCGTCGTACCCGACGACCAGGCACCCGGAGGCCAGCGCTTCCGCCACGGTGAGACCGAAGCTCTCGCTGTGCCCCAGTGAGATGAATACGGTTGTACTGCTGAGGGTTTCCGCCACTTTCGGCCGGGCTGCATCGACCAGCTCGCACAGCTCGACCCCGGTGAATCGCGGATCCGCGCGAAGCAACCGCCGCAGCAGCGAGGACTCCCGCGGTCGCTTCCGGGGGAACCACGCGAGCCGGGGCGCCGCGGACGGTCCAGGCCGGAACAGCTCGCCGTCCACAGGGTTGGGCACCAACGCGATGTCGAGGTCGGGCAGCAGGGCAACCAACACTTGTCGGCTCTCGACCGATACGGCCCACACCATAGGTGGCGGCGACCATCCGGGATACGGGAGGTCGCTCGTCGGTTCGGCAGCGGCGTAGGTGTAGAAGTGGTTCTGGTTGAAGATCACCTTCCGAGCTCCGGGAGCCGGGTCGACGCCGGGCACCAGCGGAACCTCGGGCAGGACGAGCAGTTCGTCGGGACCGATCTCGATCGAAGCTCCGAAGATCACCGGAACGTCCGGTTCGAACCAGACCGGTCGCTCGGTCCCGGGCAACCAGAGGCAGGCATCGTAGCCCTCGGCCACCAGGAGCTGGACGTGCTGCATCATGACGTGCACACCGCCGCTGTGCCGGGGGGTGGCGAAGCTCGCGTAGACGATCCGCTGCTGATCGCTCACTCGTCGGTCAGATACCAAGAGCTCGCGCTGCCGGTGTTGTGCGGCGGGAAGGCGCCGGGTCCGAGACCGGCCAGGGCGCGCCAGTCATTGCCCCACTTCGCGTCGAGACCGGTCAGGATCTCCGCTCGGTTGAGCTCGGACGACTGTCCGGTCCTGGTCATCGTTGCTCTCCGAAGGTGCGCGACGTAGGCGGCCTCGGTGACGACGCAGCGCCAGCCCGCGGCTCGAGCCCGGAGAGCGAAGTCGATGTCCGAGCCATAGCCGTGCCGGGTGAAAGCTTCATTGTCCAGAATGCCCAGTTCTGCGATTGCCTTGACCGAGAATGCGATAGCCGTGCCGTCGCAGAATGGAACATCGCGCAGTATGGAAGCCGGCTGGTATTCGGCTGCGGTCGGCGGGATCGTGGTCGCCCGCTGATGAATCCAGAAATCGTCGTAACATGCTGCGACAACGGCGATGTCGTCGAATGTACGCAGCGGTGCCGTC
>CAXSEW010000404.1:0-4599 GCA_964236185.1 uncultured Nakamurella sp.
GTTTCGTCACACCATCTTTTCCAGCAGGTCGAGAGACGTGGGATTGTCCAGGCCGACGTCGAATCGGGCAGTGACCTCGCCGTCTCGCATGACCAAGATGTCGTCGCCGTTGTCGAGGGCTTCTTCCAGCGTGTCGGCCAGCAAAATCAGTGCGGCGCCCTTCCCGCGGGCTGCTCGGATCTGGGCTTTCAGAGTCTCGGCCGCACCCGGGTCCAGACCGCGCAGCGGGTGGTCGAGGATCAGCAGCTTGAGCCCTTCGATGTGCAGCCACTTGGCCATCACCACCTTTTGGGCGTTGCCACCGGAGAATCGGGCCAGGTCCAGGTTGGGATTGCGCGGCCGAATGTCCAGGGTCTCGAACCATTCCCCTGCCATCTTGGCCTGCGCCCGGCGGTTCACGAACAATCCGCGTTTGCCGGTCCGGGGCAGGGCCATGTTCTCCTTGGCGTCCATGCCGCCGACCATGCCCTCGGTCTTGCGCTCGGCCGGTACGTAGGCGATGCCCCGACGGGTGGCGTCGGCCACCCCCCAGTTCTTCACCTGCTTGCCGAGATAGGAGAAGGTCCCGGTGTCGAATGGCTCGGCTCCGAACAGCGCCCTCACCATCGACTCTCGGCCCGAACCCAACGAGCCGACGATGGCAACGCATTGACCCGGACGGACCTCGAAGGACACATCTTTGTACTCGTGTTTACGGCCCAGACCTGACACGGTGAGGACTGGCTCGCCGCTGTGCACCCGGGCGCTGTCCGGCCGCTTCTCGGCCGTGGAAGCGTGCCCGATCATCAACTTGAACAGGTCGGTCTCGGTGACCCCCTGCTTGGCGACGTCTGCGACGATCTCGCCGTGCCGCATGACGACGATGCGGTCACAGATGCGCATGATCTCGTCCAGCCGATGCGACACCAAGATGACTGATCCGACGTTCTTGAGCAGAGCGATCTCCCGCTCCAGGATCTCGGTCTCGTTTCTCTCCAGCACCGCGGTCGGCTCGTCGAGAATGATCATCGGGCTGGCGTCGGTCTCCTCGTCAACCCTCAAGGCCCGGGCAATTTCGACCATCTGCCGGTCGACGAAGGACAGCTCTGCCACGATGGTCTTCGGGTTGATGCGGGCGCCCACCCGGGCCAGCACCGCCTCGGCCTCCTTGTTCAGCCGGCCCCAGCGGTACCAGCCGTACTTGGTGGCCGCGTCGCTCGAACCCAGCGCATTCATGGCGATGTTCTCGGCCACGGACAGATTGGTCAGCAGCGATTGCTCCTGATGCACCACGCCGAACCCGGCCGCTACCGCGTCCTGCGGACGCCGAAACCGGACAGCCTTACCGGACACCTCCATGACACCGGTGTCGGGTTCGTAGAGACCGGTCAGCATTTTCAACAGACTCGACTTACCCGCGCCGTTCTCCCCGATCAATCCCACCACCTGATTGCGAGGGATTTCCAGATTGATGTTGCGGACCGCTTGGGTGAGCCCGAACGACTTCCCGATCCCGATCAGCTTGAGCGCGGGGCTGTCCTGCGGGCCGCGGGATGTGGTCGGCCTGGGCGCTGTAGTCATTCGATGATCCTCAGTGGTGATTCGACGATCGTCAGCGGTCATTTGATGATCCTCAGCCTGCTCCGGAGCGGCCAGGCCGCGGCGACGATGGCCAGGATGAGCACCAGGCCGGAGACCCCGGATTGGTAGGCCGGATCGACGCCGGACAGCAGCAGGCCGTTGTTCAGAATGGTCAGGAGCATGACGCCGAGCGTGGTGCGGAGCATGCCACCCTTGCCGCCACCCAGGGAAGTGCCGCCGATGACGACCGCCGCGATGGTCAGGAACAGGGTGCCGTTGCCGACCGACGGTGTGCCCTGACCCAACCGCATCGTTGCCAGGATTCCGGCCAGGCCGCTGATGGCCCCGGCCACCATGAACACGTACAGCTTGATGCGTCCGACCGGGATGCCGTTCTGGCGCGCGACGTCCTCGTTGTTGCCGATCGCGTAAGTGAACCGGCCCAGCTTGGTGTAGCGGGTGACCACCGAGCCCAGCGCGACGATCAGGATGGCGAGCCAGATGGAGTTCGGCAGGCCGAGGGAGGTGTCGGTGGGCCAGGCCTTCGCCCCGCCGTCGGGCAGGCTTGGTTGGGCGTCGGTTCCGAACAGGATGATCGCCAGGCCCAGGCCGACGAACCACACGCCGAGGGTGACGATGAACGAGGGAACTTTCAGCCGGGTGTGGATGAGCCCGCTGACCATTCCCAGTGCGGCGCCGAGGGCGATGCCGATGACGAAGGCCAGGGGCCCCAGGTCGGTCGGACTGGGAATCGAACTCCGCGTGTGCAGGGTGGACAGGATGTAGGCCATACCGGCTGCACCCATGATGCCCTCGACCGAGAGATCGATCGAGCCCATCAGGATGACCAGGGTAGCCCCGACGCCCACGATCAATGGCGTGGACGCCTGGTCGAGAATCGTACGAATGTTGTCGATGGTCAGGAACGTGGACGGGTTCAGAGCGAAGAACACGATGATCAGGACGATCAAGGCGCCCAGTTCACCCAGGCTCCGGAGCTCGAACCGACGGTGCTTCGCGATGGGGTCATTGCCGCCGGAGTGCGCCACTCCCAGCGTTTCTTGCGCGACCAGGTCCGCCACAAAATTCTCCGAATCTTCCTCGAGGGCAGGTATTCTCGTCCCCGGCGGGGATCGGTGATCCTGCTCGAAGCAGGCTCACCGACCCCCGACCGGGTCACGCGGGTCGCACCCGAACAGTGCGACGATCGGTCCGACGCCTCGGCGTCAGGACGGCAACTTCTCCGGCCCGCCACCGACCAGCGGGGTCGGGTCGGTGGTCCACGGATCGTGAGCGATGAGCGTGTCGATCCAGCTGTCGATCTTGTTGTCGAACTTGGTGTAGTCGGAGAAGTTCTTCGGCGTCACGCACGCCAGCTTGAACAGGCTGTCGCGCTTCTCGTGGGGCAGGGTCGATGGATCGATCTTGCCGGTGGCAGCCAGATAACCGGTGTAGAGGCCGATCGCGGCTGCCATGAATCCGCGGTGGAAGGTCTCGGACACGATTGGAGTGTTCGGCGCCTGCATCTGGGTGATGATGTCCGGGTACAGACCGTCCGAGGCAAACTTGATCTTGCCGTACGCGTTGGCCTTCTTTGCCGCCTCGGTGGCGCCGATGATCATGCCGTCATCCGCGGCCCAGATGCCGTTGATCTTGTTCGGATACTTCGTCAGCAGGTTCTGGGTGACCGTCAGCCCCTGCTGCGGGTCCCAGTTCGCCGACTGGACATCCAGCAGCTTGACGTTGGGGAAAGCCTTCAGCCCTTCTTTCAGGCCGGCCACCCGGGTCTGCGAGGTGGTGCTGTCCAATACCCCGGCCAGCGCGACGATGTTGCCCTTGCCGCCGATGCTTTCAGCCAGGGCCTTGGCGGTGCACTCGCCGCTCTCCACGCCGGAGTACTTCTGGAAGGCCACGAAGTTGTTGCCGATGTCCCAGGGCTCCAGGCTGTCCGGCTTGTTCCACCAGACGACGACGTAGCCGCCGGCCTGCTTGACCGCGTTGACGATTGTCGGGGCATCCGAGCTCGCCACCGTGTTCACCATCAGCACGACCTTCTTGCCTTGGGCGAGAATGGCCTGGATCTTAGAGATCTCGGTCTGGCTGCTTCCGGCCGAGTCGACAATTTGTACGGGCACATTCAGCTTCTTGCCCAGCGCCTGGGCCCCTTGGATCATCGAGGCCATGTAGGGGTTGGTGGTGTTGATCACGGAGGCGACCAACACCAGGTCCTTGGGGTCGATGGCCGCTTGCGACGAGCCACTACCCGTGCCGGCACCGGTAGTGGTCTTCGAGCATCCGGTGAGAACGACGGCGACGGCGGCGCCGATCGCGATCCACTTCCTGAGGGTTTTCATGCGGGACATCACTTCTCTCTCGTTGGGTTGGACGGGCCACAGGTCCGTGCGAGGATCGCATCGGTGTGGATGATCAAAGCAAATGGGCTTCGGTGCACCGGACTGATTCGTGAATCGGTCGGTCATGGCTGGCAGATGATGCCTTGGGATCAGCGAAATTGCCTGAAAAAGGTACTCACATCGTCGACGTAGACGTCGGGAACCTCCAGCGGGGCGAAGTGCCCGCCTTCGTCGTGGACCCGGTACTGCTGCAGGTTGAAATACTGCTTGGTCCACTTCATCGGTGGCTTGTAGATCTCGCCGGGGTAGATACCGATCGCGGTGGGCGCTCCGACCACCGGGAACCGGTCATGCGACGGCTTCCAGGGATTGTTGCGGCACTCCCAGTAGTAGCGGGAAGAGGTGCCGCCGGTATTGGTCAGGAAGTACACCGCCGCCGTGGTGATGAGGTCTTCTTTCGGCCACACCCGTTCGAACGCCTCGGTGCCGACGCCGCGTTCGGCAAGTCCCCAAAAATAGCGCTTCTCGGTGATCCAGGCGAGCTGGCCGGCGGGCGAGTCGGCGACGATCGCCGCCATCGTTTGCGGCTTGGTCAGTTGCATCTCACCGTAGCCACTCTCGTTCTCCACGAACAGCTTGCCACGTTCGAACCAGCCGTCCTCGCCCTCGCCGTACTCACTGGCGG
>CAXSEW010000405.1:0-4572 GCA_964236185.1 uncultured Nakamurella sp.
GTCTGGTCTGCGACGGTCATGGGATGAGGGTCGACTTCGGGGGCGGAGAGGCTGTCGGTGGCCTCCAGGTCGCGGGCAACCAGTGGTCGAACTCTGCGTAGCTTGCCGCGACGGTGGTGTCGGAGGCGTGGCTGGCGTCGGGGGGAATTCGGCCGTGCCGCGGGTGAACGGGCCGGGCATGACCATCGCTGACTCGATGCCCAGCGGGTCGACCTCGCACCGGGTGGCCGAGCCGTTACGTCGAATGGGGTTTTAGAGGCACCAAGGGGCCAAGGAGCGGCGGGAACGTCGACGATGGAGGTGCCGGCGACGTCGGGCACGGTGCCGACGCCGCGGTCGCGCAGGTGCGGCAGAACCTGCGCGGTTGACGCGCTGCGCGCCGAGGACGGTGATGTCGAACAGACGACATTGTCCGCGGTGAAGGATTCGACGTGGCCGACTGCGAGGTTCCCGGCGTCCTGGGCGACGACATCTCTAATCGGCGCCGGTGACGAGAGTGGTTGACACGGTGTTGCCCTGTGTTCAGTTTGTGGTTCGCGGTTGAAGGTGATTGGGCTAGTGCGGGTGGTGCGGCGATGCTGCCGACGTCGCGCCGACCTTGACGGTAAGTTCGCGATCTTGTTCCAGGGCTGTGAGCAGGCCGGGGCGGGTCGGCGCCCAGCCCAGGGCGTCGAGGGTGATCCGGTTCGACGTGGGGTTGTCCAGTCCGACGAATGCGCTGAGGTAGCCGAAGTGCTCTCCGGCGTCCGCAGCTGCGATCGAAGTGACGGGAACGTCGAGGCGGCGGCCGATCGTCTCCGCGATCTCACGGACCGGGATGCCGTCCTCGGCGACGGCGTGCAGCCGTGTCCCCGCGGGCGCGGATTCCAGGGCAAGGCGGTAGACGCGGGCAACATCGCGAGTATCTGAGGACGGCCAGCGGTTGCCGCCGTTACCGACGTAGCCGGAGGTACCGGTGGCGCGGGCGATGTCGATCAGCCCCGAAACGAAGCCGTAGCGGCCGTTGTAGTGCACGGCCGGCGGGAGGCGGACGACGCAGGAGCGCACGTGATTCTTGCTCAGAGCGATCACGGCGTTCTCGGCATCGATTCGGGGGCCGCCGGGCAGCGTGTCTTGCTCGGTGAGTTGTCCATCAAAGCCGACCAGCACCATTGCGGCGGTCGCATTTGTGCCGACGAAGGGTTTGTCCGAGCCGGCCAGGGCGGCGCCTATCGCTTGGATCGCTCGTAGGTCTGTCGCTACCGCGCCCGCCAGGTCACCCGAGCTCTGCTGCTCGTGGTTGAACGCGAGGTGGATGACGCCATCGGCCTCCCGAACAGCGGCGGTCAAGGCGTCGAGGTCGTTGAGATCGCCGTGCCGTGCCTCGGCGCCCAGCGACTGTACGACCGCGGCTGCATGCTCCGAGCGGGCGAGGCCGGTGACGGCATGACCGGCGGCCAGGAGCTCGGGGATGACCGCGGAGGCGATATGCCCGGAAGCGCCGGTGAGGAAGATTCGCATTGCAAGGTCTCCTTCTGCGCGGTTTCGCTGCGCTGAGCGTCAGGTAGTGATTGCAGTTCCTGTCATCAGCTTACGCCTTGATGACAGCCACTGCAATCACATATTGTGCAGGCATGCCCCGCTGGAAACCGAACGCCGCCGGCCGATTGCAGGACGCCGCGTTTGGTTTGTTTACCGAGCAGGGTTTCGAGGGCACCACTGTGGCCGAGATCGCGGGTCGGGCGGGGCTGACCGAACGCACCTTCTTCAACCACTTCGCCGACAAGCGAGACGCTCTGTTCGGCTCGACCTCTGCGGCGCACAGACGCGTCGTCATCCGCGAGATCGCGGCGTGCAGCGTTGACACTGCGCCGCTCGACGCTGTCGTGCACGGTCTGCAGGCAGCCGCCGACGAGCTCCTCGAACAGTTCCGCGTCCCCGCGGCGCGCCGGCGAGAGATCATCGACGCCACACCGGAGTTGCAGGAACGCGAGGAAGGTAAGCGGGCCGCGCTCACCGTCGGCATCGCGGGCGCATTGCTTGAACGTGGCGTGGACCGCGACACCGCGTTCCTCACCGCACGCATCGGCGTCCTCATCGAGCAGACGGCGGAGCACCAGTGGGTGCAACTGAGTGAGCAGCAGCCCTTGCGAAATTTACTCTCAGACGCGCGGCTCTCGCTCCGCGCTGTCCTCGACTGACCGGCGGCCGAACGTTAAATCGCCACAGATATTCGGCGACCGACAGCGGGGCTACCGGTCGGCTGAAGAATGATTGGACCAGCCCCACCCGTGTGAAGGAGAACAATCCGTACACACCTTGACCGCCAACACCGGCGCCGCCCGGCAGCGGCGCATGGACCGTCCGCGCCCTGCTGACCACCGCGGCCTGGACATCGATCGACCGGACCGTCTAGCGAGCTGAGCTGGCAGGTCGGTCCGCTGGAACCGCCGTAGACGATACGAGTTGAACAAATGGCCTTCGTCTGCAGTTTCGTCCGGGATAGCGGGCTGAGTACGGACTCGAGCTTGAAGTCGGTGATCATCATGGGACGGGTTTGGACAAGTTCGAACAATGGCGGTAGTTCGCGTCACGAAGAGCCCCGGCGCTTCGGGTCAGTTTTGGATTCGGCATCGACAGAGTGAGGGTGTCGTGGCGCCAGAGGGGGGACGACGGTTTCCGACGCTCGGTTGGGCGCTGCGGGCGGTTGATATGGGGCCGCCAGGTGAGTTCGTCGATCCACCATGCCCACGCCTCGCGTTCGACGCAGTAGCGACCGGCGCGGGCCGCGAGAACGCCGTCCATTCTCCAGAATTGTTGCGCCCCGGTCGACTCGGCCTTGGCGTGTCGGTCGCCACGTCATCTTGGCGTACTTTCACGAAGGCGGGCAGTTGTTTAGCGCAGGCTTTGGCGGCTGGGAACAGCAGCAGCGGCAACGTGGCGGTCGGGATCGCGGCGTCCTGAGGGCCCGGGGTCGGGCGAGACCGCTGTGGGCGTTCTAGCTTTGCTGGCCTGCAGCACAGTGCCAGGGTCTCCTGCCGCGCCGCCCAAACCGTTGCCTGATGCCACGATGTGGAAACGGCGTGCGCTTACCGGGGTGCGCGGGGAAGGTTGGTCAGGGCCGTTTCGGTGATGCCCCGCAGAGCGCTCTCGTCGATCCCTGCCTTGCCGAGGGCCTCGATGCCGCGGTGAACGGTCAGCAGCAGGCCGGCGAGTTGCTGCGCATCGGCGGCGGGATCGATGTCCCCGTTGCGTTGACAGGCCTCAAGGTCGGCGGTGAGGGCCAGCTGGACGGTCTTAAAGGTCACCAGCGAGCGAGCCGAAACCACCTCGTCGTGCTCGGTCAGCTCCGCTGTGGCCTTGGCCACCAGGCAGCCGTGCTGGCGGCGCTCGGCACAGGCCGTCGCGTGGCCCAACAGAAAGGCGGTGAGTCGCTCGAACGCATGCTCGTCGTCACAGCTGAGCTGGCGGTTCGCTGAGCCGATCGTCGCGTCGCAGTGATCGTCGAACACCCGGTGGAAAAGCTCGCGCTTGCCGCCGAACGCCCCATAGAGGCTTCCCTTGCCCAGGCCTGTGGCCACCGCGATCGCATCCATGCTGGTGCCGGCGTAACCAGTCGCCCAAAACTGATCGCGCGCCGCGGTCAGCACGCCCGCCTCGTCGAACTCTCTTGGCCTTGCCACTCTGCCAGTCTAAGCGTTCTTGACTATATCGTCCACAAGCGTCTATGTTGTGGACGCTTCATTCAAGAACGAGGCTTCGACGAGAGTGAGTGATCAGGCGATGAGTGGACTTCTGGAGAACAAGGTGGCCGTGGTCACCGGCGGAACGAGCGGCATCGGGCTGGCCATCGCCCGGCGGTTCATCGCCGAGAGTGCGCTGGTCTTCATCACCGGCCGCCGACAGGCCCCAATCGACGCGGCCGCCGCGGAGCACGGGCCGCAAGCCGTCGGGGTGCGGTGCGACGTCACAAACCTGGCCGAGCTCGACGCCCTGTACGAGGTCATCACGCAGCGGTCGGGCCGGATCGACATCCTGGTGGTCAACGCCGGCGGCGCAGTGCCGGCCGCGCTCGGGGATATCACCGAGGAGCAGTTCGACAGCATGTTCGCGACGAACGTGAAAGGCGCGGTGTTCGGGGTGCAGAAGGCGATGCCCCTTCTGTCGCAGGGCGCCTCGGTGATCCTCATCGGGTCGAGCACGTCCACGCGTCCCAGCCCGGGGATGGAGGTCTACGGAGCGACCAAAGCCGCGTTGCGTAACTTCGCCCGCAGCTGGACGCTCAACGCGCGGGACAACGGGTTTCGGGTCAACGTGCTCAGCCCAGGGGCGGTCCGGACCCCCGGCCTGCCCGGCCTCGTCCCAGAAAACCAGCAAGACGGCTTCGCCAAGATGATGGAATCCGTGCTACCAACAGGACAGCTCGGCGACCCCGACGATGTCGCGTCGGCCGCTTTGCTCCTAGCCTCCGACACCGCCACGCACGTCAACGGCGCCGAATGGTTCATCGACGGCGGATACACCAGCGTCTGAGGAGTGAACTAGGGCGTGTCTCCTAATAGTCGGGTCCAGACGATGCAGGCCGACAGCACC
>CAXSEW010000406.1:0-4572 GCA_964236185.1 uncultured Nakamurella sp.
GATTGACAAACAATCTTTACCGCTGAATGCCGTATCTGTCGACGACGTCCGGTGTCGATGGCTGTCGTCCCACCGTACCGGCCGGCCGCCACCGGTGATTGCCAACGGGTTGATCGCAGTTTGGGGCTGGGCCGGGTGGTCCGTCGGGGAAGCTTTGCATTCGATGTCGAGTGCGGGCCGGCCGCCCGCCGTGAGAAAGTCGCTGCGGTGAGATGTGAAGTCCGACTGGAGGAAATCTGTATGTGCCCTGAACCGCCGGGTGCCTCGCCGTTGGCCGCAGATGAGGCGCTGAGCGTGACCGGTGTCGCCCAGCGGCAGGCCTGGTTAGCCGGGTCCTGGCCGCCGATGGAGCAGGTCAGGTCCGGGGTGTGGTCGGTCCCGGTTCCGATACCTGACAACCCCATTCGATACACGTTGAGCTATGTGTTGTTGGGCGTCGACGAGGTGGTAGCGGTGGACCCGGGCTGGGATACTGCCGACGGTTGGGCGGCGTTGGTCGAGGGTTTGACCGCCGCCGGCAGCTCGGTGGAGTCGGTCACGGGTATCGTCGTCACCCACATCCATGCCGACCATCACGGTCTGACCGGCCGGTTGGCGGCGGTGAGCGGCGCCTGGGTGGCCATGCACGCCGAGGAGCAGGCGACGTTGCCGCGGAACAGCCAGGTTCAGGGCGTGGTGAGTTCCGACGACGAGCAGTGGCTTACTGAGCAGGGGTGCCGGCGGCGTTGCGTGAGCCGATGCAGCTGTCCGAGCAGCAGATCGAGCGGTTAGGGGGTTTGGTGGAGCCGACGGTCGGGCTGGCCGACGGCGATCTGGTGCCGCTGGCTGGGCGTCGCGTCAAGGCGATATGGACTCCGGGACACACGCCGGGCCACCTGTGTCTGCACGACCAGGACAACGATCTGATCCTGACTGGAGATCACGTCCTGCCGCGGATCAGCCCGAACATCGGGTTACAGCCGCACAACTCAAAGCCGACGCTGGGCCCGTACCTAACGTCGCTGCGCAAGCTGACGCGGTACGACCCCGCGGAGGTGCTACCAGCCCACGAGTGGCGGTTCCGCAATCTAGGTGTTCGGATCGGTCAGCTGTTGGAGCATCACCGGCAGCGGTGCGCCGAAATCGTCATGGTGATGGATGCGCTGGGCCCTTGCTCAGCCTGGCAGGTCACCGAGCGGTTGACCTGGTCCCGCGGCTGGGCCGGGGTCCAGGGCTTGCAGCGTCGGGCCGCGCTGGCCGAAACGGCCGCACATCTGTCCTACTTGACGCAGGACGGTAGGATCAGCTCAGCCGCTGTCGACGCCGACGAGCCGACGCTTTACTCCGGGCAGTCGTAACCGCTGCTGCAGGGCAGCACCGCGGGCTCGTACACCGCTGACCGGCCAGTGCCCTGAGCGGGCGGCGTGCTGCGGGGAAAATACCGTTGTGCGCGGTGGAGGTCAGCGACGATCCAAGGACAACTGCACCCCTGGCAGGCCACCACCGGTGTTCGCAGACGGCCGACGTCACAACACCGACATGATCGGGTGGTGGAAGAAGTGCAGAGTTCCAACCTCGTCGCCGCCGGGAAGCGCCGCCGGCTGCATATCGGTCGCTAGCTGTGGGCGCATCTGGCGCTGGGCTACATCTAGTCGCCGCCCCACCGCTGGTTCGTTGGGCGGGCGGGCGGGGTCCGGACAGCCGGGTAGGACCGGCCGGTGGTGTCGCGGCCGCGACATTCACGTAGCGGTTGGCGATGTCTGCCGGGCTCATCCCACGCCTCTGGTAAGTGTTAGGCCAACCATCGAGCACGACCGTCTGGCCGGTGATCCAGGATGCCTCGTCAGAGGCAAGAAATGCGACGACGCCCGCGATGTCGCACGCTCGCCGAGTCGCCCCAGTGGGTACTGGGCGGCCACCTCGGCTTCCCGGCCGGCATACAACGCTTCGGCGAACTTCGTCTTCACCAAGGCTGGCGCCACCGCGTTGACCCGGACCGCCGGGCCCAGCTCCACGGCAAGGCTCGCCGTCAGCGCAACGACGGCCGCTTTGCTGATTCCGTAGAAAGAAATCCCGGGCGCCGGCCTCAACCCGGCGACCGACGCGATGTTGATGATGCTGCCACCGCGGGTCCCCATGCCAGCGGCGTGCACGCCCTGCACCCAGGAGAGGGTGGCGAGCACATTGACGTCCAGGATCTTCCGGGCGGCGGCCGGCGGCAGATCCAGCAAGGTGCCGGTTGATGGCGGCGTGGTTCAGTAGCAGGTCCACCGGCCCAAACGTTTGCTGCACCGCCGACAGCACCGCCTGCTGATGTTCTAGGTCGTCCGCCCTACCGGCGATTCCTAGAGCCACCTTGCGCACCGCCCAACTCCGCTACCGCCGCACGCAGGGGATCGGCGTGGCGGGCGGTGATGGCCACGCGGGCCATCGGCGATCAGGCGGTGGGCGATCGCCAACCCGATGCCGCGGCTGGCCCTGGTGATGATTGCGGTCCGTCCCGCGAGCCGGCCGTGCACTGTAGTGGTGTTCGGCATTTGGCGATTCCTTCATTATTTACGCTCAGGGGCAGTCGTCCACGACAGGTGGCACCCTCTCGCACCGGTGAAGGGCTCACGACCGATGCCGCGTGACCGGTCACGGTCCCAGCCTTGATGAGACCGGCGAACCCCGGGGCAACGAAGTGAGCGGCGAGCTGGCCCGGGGCCGGGGCGCGGTGACCCGACGTCGCTGCTGTCGTCCCGGGACGATGTGAAGCTATTAGGTAGGCGGCGGCCTTCGTTCGTTACTGCAGGGTTCCGGGGGTTCCGACTCTACGACGCCGGCGCTACACACCGCACCCCGGGACGCAATCGCCGGCGTCAGCAGACCGAACCCGGTTCATCTGCTCGGTGCCTCACCCCGGCCGGTGCCTGCGTTGGCGTGACCGCGTCTCTGGCGACGGCGCCGGGCGGGTGAGCCGCGCCGACTTGGACCAACCGCGTCCCGCTCGGGCTTGACCGGGTTCCTTTGGGACGATGTGTTGAATCGCCTTTTCGGCTTCGTCGGGACCAGCACCTGTTCGCTGCTCTCACCTCGATGCTTGCGCAGCAATCACCGGCCGCCGCACCGCAGATCAGCTGATCCACCGGCGATCTGCGGACCTCGCTCACGACGAATCAACCAAGAGTCCGGCGGTCGTTGCTGCGGAATACTACAGGGCCTAGGCATCGTCGTGGTCGAATGCTAGGGTCCTTGGATGCCGTTGTATCCAACGGTACTTCGTCTGGTACGTCCTCCTATCACTACATTGGGGCTGAGTTCGTGAGTTTGGCGACCGACAACACGTTTTCGCTGCATCACGCAGATCGCTTTTTCATCGGTGGGGAGTGGGTCGCTCCTTCGACCGGTGCGGTGATCGATGTGATCGACGCCGGGACCGAGGAACTGTTTTTCAGAATCGCTGAGGCCCAGGCTCCGGACATCTCCCGCGCGGTGGGTGCGGCCCGGCTCGCCTTCGACGAGGGGCCGTGGCCCCGATTCACGCATGCGGAGAGAGCTGGTTATCTACGTGCGTTGGCGGCCGGTTTGCTGGCGCGACAGGACGCATTTTCGCAGGTGCGCCCCAGGGAATCCGGCGTCTTGCACTCGATCGCCCAAGGGTCGGCAGCCGTGGCGGCTGGGGGCTTCGAATACTACGCCAGCTTAGCGGACACCTTTCCGTTCGAGGAGTTGTCGACCCCGACGTACGGCAACTTCGGCCTCCTCGTTCGCGAGCCGGTCGGCGTCGTCGGGGCGATCGTCCCTTGGAATGATCCTCTCGGCTTGATCGCATATAAAGTCGGGCCCGCGCTGATCGCCGGGTGCACCGTAGTCATAAAATCGTCGCCGGAGGCGCCTGCAGAGGGCTACGTCGTGGCCGAGGTCGCGGAGGAGATCGGGCTGCCCCCCGGAGTGCTGAACGTGGTGACCGCGGATCGGGAAGTATCCGAACTCTTAGTACGTGATCCGCGCGTCGACAAGATCACGTTCACGGGTTCCACCGCCGCCGGACGGCGGATTGCTTCGATCTGCGGGGAGCGCATCGCGCGCTGCACGTTGGAGCTCGGTGGCAAGAGCGCCGCCGTCATCCTCGACGACGCGGACCTCGGCCATGCGGCTACAGTCCTGTCGTCCATGGAGTGCTATCTGTCCGGGCAGACTTGCAGTTCGCTCACCCGCATCGTCGTCACCCGAAGTCGCCATGACGCCCTCGTCGATGCGCTTGCAGACACGTTCTCGCAGGTCGTCGTCGGAGATCCGTTTGACTCTCGCACGCAGGTAGGACCGCTGGCCATGCGTCGTCAGCGGGATCGGGTGGAGCATTATGTTGCGAAGGGCATCGCCGAAGGGGCGACGCTGGCGACCGGCGGTGGCCGCCCGAAGGATCTGGACCGTGGGTGGTTCTTTGAGCCGACCGTGTTCGGCAACGTGGACAACTCGTCTGTCATCGCACAGGAAGAGATCTTCGGTCCCGTGCTGAGCGTCATCCCGGCCGACGACGAGGACGACGCCATCAGGATCGCGAACGACACAATTTACGGATTGAACTCGTCAGTGTTCACCGCCGACGTC
>CAXSEW010000407.1:0-4559 GCA_964236185.1 uncultured Nakamurella sp.
CTGGTGAGCTTCGCATTCAACGTCGGGCTGGGGGGTTTCACCAGCAGCAAGGTGTGGGAGGACCTGCACCAGAGCAAGCCGAATTACCGGGCGGTGCCGGCACACCTGCTGAATTGGACGAAAACCCAGTGCGGTGCGCATTCCCGGCGGATCAACGAGGGCCATATCTTCGCCACCGGTTCCTACAAGATCACCTCGCACTGCTGAGAAAGGAGGCTGAAACAGGAGCCCGAGAGTCAGATGGCCATTGTTCTCACCGCAATTCCACCATCGTTCGACCAGAGGAGAAGGAAATGATCGGTACAAGTTGGGTCGCGCGGACTGCCGCAGTCTGCGCGGTGGCGGTCACCAGCGTCATGTTCGCCGGGGCCGCATCAGCAGCCACCGGCACCGTCAACACCACCAGCGCGCCGCTGACGGTGCGGGCGAGCGCCAACACGTCGGCAAAGGCGGTGGGAACCGTCAAGGACGGCACGAAGATCACCATCGACTGCCAGACCACCGGCACGTCGGTCAAGGGCAAGTACGGGACGTCCAAGATCTGGGACCACGTGCCGAGCAAGGGCGGGTACGTGGCAGACAGCTACGTCTACACCGGCTCGGACGGTTTCGTGGCGCCGGAATGCGGGGGCAAGTCGTCGGGAACATGCTCGGCGAAGGGCATCTCGAACGCGCGGTCGTGTGCGCAGGCGGTGGCCTGGGCCAAGAATCACCTCTCCAACCATCGGAACAACAGCTACATCGGTATGTGCGATCACATCGTCGGCCTCGCATACGGGCGCAGTGCCAGCGGTCACGCCTCGGCCCATCGACACTGGCTGGACACACCGAGCAGGTACAAGCACAGTGGTAAGGCGATCCCGGCCGGCGGCCTGGCCTTCTTCTCCGGCGGCTCGCACGGTTACGGCCACGTGGCGATCTCGGTCGGGGACGGCCGGTTGATCTCCAACGACATCAACGGTGCCGGCACGTACACCTACACCACCATCTCGCAGATCCAGAGCAAGTGGGGCGAGAAGTACGTGGGCTGGACCAACCCCTGGTTCTGATCCACGGTTACCGGATCAGGCCCGCACCGGACGTCGGTGCGGGCCTGATCCGTGCTCCCGGTCGGCGCGCCGTCAGTTGACGCTGACCGCGACGACACCGGTCAGCGTGCCGACGTACAGCTTGTTGCCCGACAGCATCGGCGTGGCGAAGCGGTTGGTCGCACCGACCGCCACACTGCTGAACACCGCTCCGGTGCGCCCGCTCAGGGCGTACAGCCGGGACCCGTTGTTGCCGCCCAGCGCGTAGAGCGCTCCTGGCCCCGCGACGGGCGAGCCGGGAATGCCGGCCGCGGTCCAACTCTTCTGGAACGTCCCGTCGCGCAGCACGTTGACCCGGGTGACGCCATCGGTGCACGGCAGGTAGACGGTCGGCCCGGTGACGGCCGAGACGCCGAAGGCGCGGCACAGCGGCGCCATCGCCTTCTGGCCGCCGATGCCGCCCAGCGCACCGATGCGGACCGTGTACCCGGTACCGGACTTTCCGGCCTGCAGGACGTAGCCGGTGGAGGTGTAGGCGGGAGTCATCGAACCCAGGTCGGCATCGACCTGGTTGTCGTGCGCCCAGGTGGTCGGGGCGAAGAACGAGACCCGCTTCATCGTCGGAGTCAGCTCGGTGATGGAGTCGCTGTAGTCGTAGGACTGGGTTGACTCGCCGTTGCCGACGGCCACCAGCAGGTTTCCGTTCGGCTGCACCACCGGACCGCCCGGTGACCACATCGCACCTTCCCGCGGCGTCGGGACCACGTAGGCGACGCCGCCGAGTTGGCCGTTGGTCTTCAGCGAGATCATCGCGCCCTTGTAGTTCCCGCAGTCCCCGGCCAGGCCGCCGAAGCCGATGTAGACATTGCCGCGGTCGACCGCCAGCGCGATGCGCTGCTGCTGTGCCTTGGAGTCGGTTCCGGGAACCTCGACCCGCCGGTTCATGGCGGTGGCGCCGGTGGCGGCGTTCAGCCCCCAGATCTCATGCCGGACACCCCCGCCGCTGGCGCTGTAGGTCACCGTCACCACGAACACCCGCCCCGTTCCCGAGTCGTATGCCGGCGTGCTGGTGATACCGCTGGGGGAGATGTTGCCGCTACAGGCGAACACCGACGTATCACTGACCGGCGAGCGCAGGTGTCGGCTCCACCGGATGGCGCCGGTGGCCGGGTCGAGCGCGTACACGGTGTTGTTCTCGGTGGCCACGATCATGTTCGAGCCGGCCAGGATGGGCGACGCATACACGGCGCCGTCGAGCGTTCGGCTGAACGCCGTCTGTAGGGTCTGGTAGCTGCTAGCGGTAGCAGATGCCCCGGAACGAAGGTTGTCGCCGTGATCCGTCGGCCAACCGGCTCCCATCGTCAGCCATCCGACCAGCAGGGCCAGCGTTAACGTCAATGTCCGTCGCATGCAGGCGATGCTGCTCCGCCCGTTGCCGGGTGTCCAGGTGCTGGCGAGTGAAATCTGCTGACTGGCTGCAACCGACTGCGCCGCCGGTGCCTCACCCGATGCCGACACTGGTGTTTCATTGGCGCCGTGGAGAACATCCCGGACGCTGCCGGTGGGGACCGGGCCGTGCGAATGACCGCATTCGTGCACGGGCAGGTGCAGGGTGTCGGCTTCCGCTGGTGGACCCGCGCGCGGGCGCTGGAACTGGGGCTGGCCGGTAGCGCCACGAATCTCCCGGACGGTCGGGTGCAGGTCGTCGCAGAGGGTTCCCGCTCCGCCTGCACCGCCCTGCGTGCCCTGCTCGCCGGGCCCGGCACGCCGGGATCGGTCTCGCTGGTGGTCGAGCAGTTCTCCCGGATCCGCGGCGAACACGGCTTCGTAGAACGCTGACGCCTGGCTCCCGGCAGGTAATCTGACGTCCGGCCGCGCCCCATCCACCAGCACCTCGCCGGAGGGATTTTCTACTCGTGTATTTGAAATCCCTGACGTTGAAGGGGTTCAAGTCGTTCGCGTCGGCCACCACGCTGCACTTCGAGAAGGGCATCACCGCCGTCGTCGGGCCCAACGGCTCGGGCAAGTCCAACGTCGTCGACGCCATCGCCTGGGTACTCGGCGAGCAGGGTGCCAAGGCGCTGCGCGGCGGCAAGATGGAAGACGTCATCTTCGCCGGGACCGCCGACCGCCCGCCGCTGGGCCGGGCCGAGGTCACCCTGACCATCGACAACTCCGATGGCGCGCTGCCGATCGACTATGGCGAGGTGTCGATCACTCGGCGGATGTTCCGCGACGGCGCCGGCGAATACGAGATCAACGGCTCCACCTGCCGGCTGCTGGACATCCAGGAGCTGCTGTCGGACAGCGGCATCGGCCGCGAGATGCATGTGATCGTCGGGCAGGGTCAGTTGGACGCGGTGCTGCAGGCCCGGCCAGAGGATCGCCGGGCCTTCATCGAGGAAGCGGCCGGGGTCCTCAAGCACCGCAAGCGGAAGGAGAAAGCGCTCCGCAAGCTCGATGCGATGCAAGCCAACCTGACCCGCCTGGGCGACCTGACCGGAGAGCTCCGCCGGCAGCTCAAACCGCTGGGTCGTCAGGCCGAGGTCGCCCGCCGGGCGGCCGGCGTGCAGGCGGATCTGCGGGACTCGCGACTGCGCCTGCTCGCCGACGACTACGTGGCGCTGACCAGCAGGATCGCTGCGGACTCGGCCGACGAGGCCGCCGCACTGGCGCACCGGACGCAGGTGCAGGCTGCCCTCGCCGAGGCATCGGAGCGCACCGAATTGGCCGTCGCTGCGACAGCGGAAGCCGGTCCCCGGCTCACCGCCGCGCAGGACAGCTGGTTCTCGTTGTCGGCGCTGGCAGAGCGGCTGCGTGGCACGGTCTCGTTGGCTCAGGAGCGCGGCCGCAACCTGTCTGCACCGGCGGACGCCGGCCGGCCGGGGCGCGATCCGGACGAGCTCGAGACCGCGGCCGATGCGGCTCAGGAGGCCCAGGACGAGAAAGACGCGGTGGTGGAAGCCACTCGCGCGGAGCTTGCCGATGCGGTGGCCGCCCGGGCGGAGGCAGAGCAGTCGTTGCGGGCCGCGGAGCAGGAGCTGCTCACCGCCACCCGGGCGATCGCCGACCGTCGGGAGGGATTGGCTCGGTTGACCGGGCAGGTCAACGCCGCCCGCTCCAAACAACTCGCCAGTGGCGATGAGATGTCCCGGCTGGCAACGGCTCTCACCGATGCTCGGGAGCGAGCGGACGCCGTCGCCGCCGAGTTCGCCGCGGTGCAGGACTCGGTCGGCGACCTGGACTCCTCCGAGGTCGGCCTGGACGAGGATCACGAGGCCGCTCAGGCCGCGATGGCCGCGTCGAACCAGCGGGTCGCCGAGATCACCGATGCATCACGCGCGGCGCGGACCCGGCAGACCGGCCTGCGGTCCAGGGTGGACGCCCTGGCGCTCGGTCTGGACCGGCGCGACGGTGCTGGTGCGCTGCTGTCCGCGCAGGCAGAACTACCTGGACTTCTAGGGTCGGTGGCGTCGGTCCTCGACGTCGATCCCGGATTCGAATCCGCCGTCGCGGCGGCGCTGGGGGCCG
>CAXSEW010000408.1:0-4559 GCA_964236185.1 uncultured Nakamurella sp.
GCCTGCCGGGCCTGCCGGGCCTGCCGGGCCTGCCGGGCCTGCCGGGCCTGCCGGGCCTGCCGGGCCTGCCGGGAGGAACCGTACTTTCCGTTGTCCTGCTTCACATTTCAACCAATAGAACGGATCAAGACTGTGACCATATTGGATCCCTCGCTGCGTGATGCGCTGCGAACCCTGAAACTCACCGGCATGCTCGAGACCCTCGACGCCCGGCTGGCCCAGACCCGCGACGGCACCCTGGGACACCTGGAATTCCTTCAGGTCCTCTGCGAGGACGAGATCGGCCGGCGGGACTCCGCCGCCCTGACCCGCCGGCTCCGCCGCGCCCGATTCGAAGAACAAGCCACCCTCGAATCGTTCGACTTCACCGCCAACCCGAAAGTCCCCGCCGCGCAGATCCGCGACCTGGGCGCCCTCCGCTGGCTCGGCGCCGGCGAATCGGTCATCCTGTTCGGCCCCGTCGGAGTAGGCAAAACCCACGTGGCGCAGGCCCTGGGACACGCCGTCGCCCGACGCGGCGGCGAAGTCCGCTTCGCCAAAGCCAGCCGAGTGCTGGCCGATCTGGCCGGCGGCCACGCCGACCGCACCTGGGGCGCCCGGATCCGCGACTACACCCGCCCGGCCGTCCTGATCCTGGACGACTTCGCCCTCCGGGAGCACACCGCCGCCCAAGCCGACGACCTCTACGAGCTGATCTCCGAACGGGCCATCGCGCACCGCCCGCTGATCCTGACCTCCAACCGCCGGCCGCTGGACTGGTATCCGCTGTTCCCCAACCCCGTCGTCGCCGAATCGCTGCTGGACCGCCTGATCAACACCAGCCACCAGGTCCTCATGGACGGGCCGTCCTACCGCCCCCGCAAACGACCCGGGCGCGGCGACTCGACAACACCCGCCGGCGTCGAGTAGACCTGACCACGCAGGGCTCCACGTGGGGAATTACGTGACCAGGACCCCTGGGGAATTACGTGACGAGCGACAGTCAGGTCGGGTGGCGTCGATGTAGACCATCCGCGGGGATACCGTGGTGCTGCGGTAGCCGGCGTCGGTGAGCAGTGGATAGAGCTGCCGACCGATGAGTGCGTTCCCGCCGGCGTTGCGCTGCAAGCTGACCCGGCACTCGATGGCGGCCTTGGCGGCCTCGCTGTCTGGGTGGAAGTAGGTGGAGCCGTGATCACCCTCGATCACGGTCAGCGTTCCACCTGGCTTGAGCATGCTGCGCAGCCGCCTCAACGCCTCGACCGGGCGGTCCAGGTGTTCGAGCAGGAAGCATACGAAGACATGATCAAAACTTCCCTCGGTGAGTTCGCCGTCGGTGTGCGGCAGGGTGAACACGTCGGCGCGGGCGAAGGTGACGGTGTCCAACCGTGCGGCTGACGCACGTTTCGCCGCCACTGCCAGCGAATCTGCTGAGGTGTCGATGGAGGTGATCAAAGCTTCGGGGTTTGGGCGGCCAAAGCGAGCGTTTGAGCGCCGACGCCGCAGCCGGCTTCCAGAACCCTGCTTCCGCGGGGTAGTTGGTGTCGCCGTGCAGCAGTTCCACCAATGTGATGGCCTGGTCCTGCAGGCGCAGGTTCTCCTCTGGGCGGTAGCCGTGGACGTACTGCTTGAACATCGTCATCGTTTGGATCACTTTCATCAGAAGTTGCGCGTCGACAGCGTCGTTGCCGTCGCCACCTTCACTTTGGGGGGTATGTCCGCCATTGCGGCGAGCGCGCCGGCGAGGCGGTCGCGGATCTCACCTCCTCGACGCAGGTCCTCGTCCAGTTCCGACAGGTGGGTTCGGAGCGTCGACGCCGGGTCCGGATCCTGTTCGTTCAACAGTGCCGCGACTCGCTTTAAGTTCAAACCCGTGTGCCGCAGTGCCAGCGCCCTGTACAGACGGGTGATGTCCGCGGGGCCGTAACGGCGGTGCCCACTCACTGTTCGACCCGGCCGCACCAAGCCGAGCGTTTCCCAATGCCGTAGCACGCGAACAGAAAGCCCGGACGCCCGAGAAAGCTCGCTGACGGTCCACGACACGTCCTGCCGCTCGCTCCGTTCGGCCTCCACACCACGAACGGTAAGCGCTGACACCGTGTCAGGTTCAAGCCCGACTTGATCGGCGTCCGCTGGTCAGCTCTCACTGGACCCAGCACCGTGCAGCGCAGCCAGAGAGGCGTCGACGGCGGCCTGGACGTGGAGTCGGGTGGTCGGGAAGACCGGAACTGGGCTGTCCGACGGGTCGATCAGCAACTCGATCTCGGTGCAGCCGAGCACGACGCCCTCGGCGCCGACATCCACGAGACGCGTGATGACGTCGCGGTAGACCTACCGTGACTCCTCGCGGAACACCCCCAGACACAGCTCCTGGTAGATGATGCGGTGCACCTGAGCCCGGTCATCCGCCGGGGGGACAAGCACCGTGAACCCGTGGCCGGCCAGTCGGTCGCGGTAGAAGTCCTGCTCCATGGTGAAAGCGGTACCCAACAGGCCCACCGTGCTCAACCCGGCCCGGGTGACCGCCTGTGCTGTTGCGTCGGCCAGGTGCTGCAGAGGGATGTCGACCGCGGCCTGCACCTGGTCGGCGACCTTATGCATCGTGTTGGTAGAAATCAGCAGCAGCTCGGCGCCACCGGCCTGCAGGCCTTTGGCCGCCGCGGCGAGCAGCTTCCCGTCCTCGTCCCACCGGCCGTCGGCCTGCAGCTGCTCGATGTCTGCGAAGTCCACCGAGCAGAGCAACACGCGGGCCGAATGCAGCCCGCCCAGCCGCTCGGGGACGAGCTCGTTGGCGAGCCGGTAGTACTGCGCGCTGGACTCCCAGCTCATCCCGCCCAACATCCCGATCATTCGAGGCTCGTCTGTCTTCACGACTCCATCTTGTCAGCGGGAAAAATAAGTCACGCAGCGCGATTCGCACCGTGCTTCACAGAGCGATCCGGCTACGGGATCAGCCGCTGCCGCAGATGGGGTGCGACGGGGCGCGTGGTTTCGCATGTGACAGTCTGTCGCCCGTGCGAGTGGTGAGTCTGAACGCCTGGTGCGGCGGCATGTTCGAGTCCCTAGCCGAGTGGCTACCAAAATGCGGTGCCGACGTGTTGTGCCTGCAGGAGGTCACCCAGACTCCGGGGTATCGCGGATAGGTCACCTACACCGACGCCGATCGCACCTCGCGGCAGCGTGCCAGCCTGTTCGACGATGTGCGCCGGGTACTGCCGGACCACCAGCCGCAGTTCTCCACCTGCGACACCGGTCCCGTGGAGTGCGAGGACGGCGTGGTGCGTCGGCAGCACTTTGGGATCGCCACTCTCGTGGCCCCGCACCTGGCGGTGGTCGGCGGCGAGGTCACGTTCGTGCATGGCGCCTTCGCCCACCACGATGCGTAGCCAGCGCAAGACCGTGGCCGCTTGGCGCACGCGGTTCGCGTCGCAGACCGGGACGGGAGTTGTACGACGATCGCCCACTTTCACGGCGTGCGGATGGCCTCGGGCAAGAACGACACCCCTCAGCGCCGCAGGCAGGCCGAACGAGTGACCGCACTGATAGGACGCGTACGCCCGCCGGAGGACGTCGTGGTCGCAGATGGTGACATGAACGTTCTGCCGAACTCCGAGACCTTCGACATTCTCGCCAAGATTGGGCTCACCGACCTCGTCGGTCAGGTCGACACCCAAACATCGGCCTACATGAAACCAGTCAGACATGCCAGCTACCTGCTCGTTTTGACGTTGAGTCAGTGGCATCGTTTCAGATACTCACCTCGCCCGAGGTGTCTGATCATCGACCATTCGCGCTCGATTTGAGCTGACTCGTCATCGCACTTGGCGACCCGCGTAGGATCGGTGACCGGTTATGGGCGACCGATCGGCCCTGCCAGAGTGATAGGTTTGCCGACACGACTTAGCTCAGATAATCTGATCAGATGCGTACTGTGACTGCCACCGAGGCGAGCCGTTCATTCGCGGCGATCCTGGATGAGGCCGAGCGTGGACACGCTGTTGTTGTCACACGGGGTGGTCGGCGGATTGCGACCATCGGTCCGGTAAGCGCAACGAACGGCGCCGAGTTCTTGGCCCTGATGAATGCGGAAATGACTGACGCTGACTTTGCCGCCGACGTCCGTGCTGTCCGAGACGCAGCCGTGCTCGAAGGGCCGGCGTGGCCCGCAGACTGATCATCAACACCGGAGTATTGATCGCATCCGAACGAGCAAGGACCGGACTGGCCACTGCCATTACCGAGGACGACGACCTCGTGATTGCTGCGATAACGGTTGCTGAGTTGCGTACCGGCATCGAGCTCGCTACCGAGCCCCACCGCGCAGCACGCAGCGAATTCCTCATCAAGGTCTTGGAGACTTTGCCTGTCGAGCCATACGAGCTTGCCACCGCCGAAGCTCATGGGCGCCTGCTCGCGCACGTGCACCGCAGTGGGACGAAGCGCGGAGCGCACGACTTGATAATCGCAGCGACAGCAGTCGCCACCGGCCGGACAGTGCTCACTACAGACCGCAATGCCCACTTCCATGACCTACCCGGTGTGGACTGCATCCTGGTGAGCTGATCCCAGACGGAACACGC
>CAXSEW010000409.1:0-4516 GCA_964236185.1 uncultured Nakamurella sp.
GCGCCCGCCTGGCTGTCACGGTCCAGTCATCGTTTGCCCGACTCGTACCAGGCCGTTATACCCCCGCCATCATGTCCCGGGCGGTCAGATGAACTGGGTGGACCTCGTCGTCCTGGCCGTCGTGCTCGTGTCCGGACTGGTCGGCGTGTTGCGCGGCATGGTGCGCGAAGTGCTGGGCGTCGCCGCCTGGGTCGCCGCGGCCTGGATCGCCAGCCCCTACGGCGTGTTCCCCTACGTGGCCCCGTGGGCGCGCAAGCAGGGGTCCGACCCCGGAGTCGGCGACATCCTCGCCTTCGGCGGCGTGTTCCTGAGCGCGTTGATCGTGCTGTGGATCGTCGTCGGCACCTGGATAGTGGTGATGATCCCGGCCGTGTACTTCATGCTCGAGTTCACCATCCGCAAGACTTTCGGGGACGCCTCGTGACCGCCGCCTACGACCCGCCCGCGACCCGCGGTATCCAAGCGCCCAGAGCGCCGAAGAAGCGCGTCGCCGGCCGCCGGTCCAACTTCGAGATGTACTCGTGGCTTTTCATGCGGGTCTCGGGCATCGTGCTGGTCGTTCTGGTGCTCGGTCACCTGCTGATCATGAACGTGCTGGACGGCGGGGTGCACCGCATCAACTGGGGCTTCGTCGCCGGCCGGTGGGCGTCGCCGTTCTGGCAGGTCTGGGATCTGCTGATGCTGTGGCTTGCTGAGATCCACGGCGCCAACGGTCTTCGCACCGTCATCAACGACTACTCCCGCAAGGACGGCACCCGGTTCTGGCTGACCATCCTGCTGGCCGTGTCCGTGGTGCTGACGCTCGGCGTCGGCACGTTCGTCATTTTCACGTTCGACCCTTCGATGACCGGCTGATCGGGAGAAATCATGCAGTTCCATCGCTATGACGTGGTCATCGTGGGTGCCGGCGGAGCCGGTATGCGCGCCGCCATCGAGTCCACCCAGCATGCCCGGACGGCGGTGCTGACCAAGCTGTACCCGACCCGGTCGCACACCGGCGCGGCGCAGGGTGGCATGTGTGCCGCCCTGGCCAACGTCGAAGACGACAACTGGGAATGGCACACCTTCGACACCGTCAAGGGCGGCGACTATCTCGTCGACCAGGACGCGGCCGAGGTGATGTGCAAGGAGGCCATCGACGCGGTCCTGGACCTGGAGAAGATGGGGCTGCCGTTCAACCGCACCCCTGAGGGCCGGATCGACCAGCGGCGTTTCGGCGGGCACACCCGCAACCACGGTGAAGCCGCCGTCCGCCGGGCCTGCTACGCCGCCGACCGCACCGGTCACATGATCCTTCAGACCCTCTACCAGAACTGCATCAAGCAGGGCGTGGAGTTCTTCAACGAGTACTACGTGCTCGACGTGATGTTGACCGAGACGGAGAACGGCCCGGTCTGTACCGGAGCGGTCGCCTACGAGCTGGCCACCGGGGAGATCCACGTCTTCCATGCCAAGGCCGTCGTCTTCGCGACCGGCGGCGCCGGCAAGGTCTTCAAGACGACGTCGAATGCACACACCCTGACCGGCGACGGCATGGGTGTGGTCCTGCGCAAGGGTCTGCCGCTGGAGGACATGGAGTTCTACCAGTTCCATCCGACAGGGTTGGCCGGTCTCGGCATCTTGCTCACCGAAGGCGCCCGGGGTGAGGGCGCGATCCTGCGCAACGCGGACGGTGAGCGCTTCATGGAGCGCTACGCCCCCACCATCAAGGATCTGGCGCCGCGCGACATCGTCGCGCGGTCCATGGTCATGGAGGTGCTGGAGGGTCGCGGCGCCGGTCCGAACAAGGACTACGTGCTCCTGGACTGCACCCACCTCGGCGCCGAGGTGCTGGAGACCAAGCTGCCAGACATCACCGAGTTCGCCCGGACCTACCTCGGCGTCGACCCGGTGACCGAGCCGGTCCCGGTGTTCCCGACCGCGCACTACGCGATGGGCGGTATTCCGACCAACATCCACGCCGAGGTGCTGCGCGACAACGAGCACGTCATACCGGGCATGTACGCGGCCGGTGAGTGCGCCTGCGTGTCCGTACACGGTTCGAACCGGTTGGGTACGAACTCGTTGTTGGACATCAACGTGTTCGGCAAGCGGGCCGGCATCGCGGCCGCCGCTTACGCCAACTCGACCGAGTTCCTGCACGATGCGCTGGAAGAGACCGCCTCTCCGTCGCTGATGGTGGAGACCATGGTGTCCACCCTGCTCACCTCGACCGGGCACGAGCGGGTCGCCGACCTCAGGATCGCCTTGCAGGCCACCATGGATGTCAACGCCGCGGTGTACCGGACCGAGCAGACGCTCAAGACCGCACTGAACGATGTGCAGGCGTTGAAGCTGCGTTACGCCCAGGTGTCGGTCCACGACAAGGGTAAGCGGTACAACACCGATCTGCTCGAGGCGGTCGAGCTGGGCTTCCTGTTGGACCTCGCCGAGGTGATGGTGGTGGGTGCGTTGGCCCGCAAGGAATCCCGCGGCGGACACGCCCGCGAGGACTACCCGACGCGCGACGACACCAACTGGATGCGGCACACCATGGCCTACCAGACTGCCTCGGCCGAGGACGGTCTGGAAGGCTCGGCCATCCGGCTCGACTACAAGCCTGTCGTGATGACCCGCTATCAACCCATGGAGCGAAAGTACTGATGAGCACTGCGATCGGGGACGTCGGCGTCGCCGCCGACGTTCGCAACCACACCGCGCCGCTGCCGCCCGTTCCGGACGGCGCGGTGATGGTGACGGTGCACATCCAGCGCTACAACCCGGAACTGGACGACGCGCCGCACAAGGAGTCCTACCGGGTGCCGGCGCTGCCGACCGACCGGATCCTGAACCTGCTGCACTACATCAAGTGGTACATCGACGGGTCGCTCGCGTTCCGGCGGTCCTGTGCGCACGGCGTCTGCGGGTCCGACGCGGTGCGCATCAACGGCCGTAACCGGTTGGCGTGCAAGGTGTTGGTGAAGGACATCATGGACGCCAAGAACTTCGAGGTGACCGTCGAACCGATCAAGGGTCTGCCGTTGGAGAAGGACCTGATCGTCGACATGGAGCCGTTCTTCGAATCGCTCCGGGCGATCAAGCCGTTCCTGGTGACCCACGGCAACGAGCCGAGCCGGGAGTGGATCCAGTCGGCGGCCGACCGCGAGCGCTTCGACGACACCACCAAGTGCATCCTCTGCGCCTGCTGCACGACGTCCTGCCCGGTGTACTGGTCGGAGGACGCCTACGTCGGTCCGGCGGCGATCGTCAACGCGCACCGGTTCATCTTCGACTCCCGTGACCAGGCCGCCCAGGAGCGCCTTGAGATCCTGTCGGACTCCGAAGGTGTCTGGCGCTGCCGGACCACCTTCAACTGCACCGACGCCTGCCCCCGCGGCATCGAGGTCACCAAGGCGATCCAGGAAGTGAAGCGCGCGCTGATGTTCCGGCGCATCTGACGCCTGCGGTGGGCGCGTGCATCGCGCGAGCGTGGGAGCCGGACGGGCGCCTTCCAGCCCTGCGAGCGCGTTGTGGTTGCGCGCGAGCGGGTTTCGGCTCACACGAGCGCGTTCCGGCTCCACGAGCGCGCCGCAGTGGCGCTCAGCGCGCTGGAACGCGCTCGTCGAGCCATCGCCAGGACCCGCAGGGCGGAGCATGATGCGCCGTCAGCCTCTATCTAGCCTGTCGAACCGCGCCGGGTCTGGGCCATCTGAAACTTCCCAGCGATAGTCGCCGGTGAAATGTCGTCCCACATCCAACGGACGACGATCCAGCCGGCGCGTTCGATCGCATCCGCTCGACGCCGTTCGGCCACCATCACGTCAACCGGGTCGGCGCCGTCGACAAACCCCTTCCGATACTTGAGCTTGCCGTCGAACTCACCTGCGATTCGTCGCTCGACGTAGGCGAAATCGGTCCGACCGAGAAACTCACCACGGTGCCCGTGGATCCGGTGCTGAAGCACCGGCATGTCCATTCCCGCGCGCAGCATCGCCACCCGACTGCGCGACTCGCCGACGCTCTCGCTGAGCCCGTCGGCGAAAGCGAGCACCGCTGCCGCGCGGCGGCTGCCGGCAAGGTTCCGCTGTTCGTCCAGCACGTCGGTGAGCGTTTGACAGTCGACTACTCCGATGTTGAGAGCGTGGTCCGCGATGATCACGCCGGTCTCGAACGGTTCGGTCCGGGCAACGTCGATGACCGTGCGCGCAGCCGTGGTGACTGCAATACCCCTGACATCGACCACATCGGCTGCCGTGAGCGGACTGACGTGCAGGTGCAGGGTCCGGGTACGGCGCCCGCCACCCCGGCGGCCGTTGCGGCTGATGTGTACGCGGTCGGACGGCGTCGGCCAGAGTGCCAATCCATGCAGCGCTGCAGCCGAGACATGACTGATCACCGCGTCCGGCGAGAGCTTCGGCGCAGTCGCCGTAACGAGCAGAACATGGCGGTCCGACAGCGGAACCACCCGGTCCCGATCGGCTGCCAGGTACGCGCCGCGTCGTATTCGGCGCAGCGCACCGTCAGCTGGCAGGTGGCG
>CAXSEW010000410.1:0-4513 GCA_964236185.1 uncultured Nakamurella sp.
ATGCCCCCTCCTTCACAACCCGGAGGCGGTCTCGACCCACCGGCCGGCCGCGCCGGGAGCGGCCTTGGTACGGGCGCCGCTCGACACGTCGGATCGGACGTTAGCGAGCCAATGTTGCCTGCCGATGACGACCAGGATTCGCCGGCGAACGGTGCCGTGCCTGCGCGGCATGACGGCTCCAGAGGTCAGACGACGGCGAACTCGCCGAGCAGACCGGTGTACTCCTTCGCCGGCGGCGGCGCGTACTCCCCACGGATGCTGGTCCGCAGCCCGAGGGCGACCAGCGATTCGACCGTCCTGGTCGCCGCCGCGACCCCGTCCACCATCGGCATCCCCAACAGCGCGCTGATGCCGGCGGCCAGATCCGCCATGGCGGCGCAGCCCAGAACCAGGACATCGCAATGGTCCTCGTCCAGCGCGAGGCGGCATTCCCGCACGATCAGCTCGCGCGCCCGGGACCCCGGGAGCTCCAGGTCCAGCACGGGCACCTCGCAGGCCCGGACGTTGCGGCAGAAACGGTCGAGCCCGTACTCCGCGGCGAGATCCCTGGCCCGGCCGCGGGTGCGGCCGAGCGTGGTGACCACGGAGAACCCCCGACCGAGGTAGGCGGCGGTGCGCATCGCCGCCTCGGCGATGCCGACGACCGGCCCGCGCGCCAACTCCCGGGCGGCCGCCAGGCCTGGATCACCGAAGCAGGCGATGACGTAGCCATCGGCACCGTCCCGCTCACCGCGGTCGATCTCGTCGAGCAGCCCGGGAACCGACAGCGCCTCGTCGTAGTGGCTTTCGATGGAGGCCGGACCCATCGACGGATTCACCGCATCGATCCGGGTGCCGGGCGAGGCGACCGACGCCGAGCAGTGGCCGATGTGCTTCTTGATCAGGTAGCAATCCGCGATCAGCACACCGTAGAGCGGTCCGACGAAGCACCCGATGATGTCCAGGGTGTAGTGGATCGTGCTCGGGTTGTTGTACAGGTTCCACGGCGTGATCAGCACCGAACCGACGGCCGCGATCATGCCGCCCATCCGCCAGGAGGCGGCCAGACCCAGCGCGAAAAGGCTACCGGCGGTGACATAGCCACCGACGCCGTGCACGTCGGACATCCAGAACGCGAAGAACGCGTACGACCCCACGTCTGCTTCTTCAGTGGGGCGAGATCCTCGTTGGTCAGCCGTGGATCGTATTCCGGCTTGATCAGCCCGCTCAGCTCGCCGGTGTCGGCATGACCGTGGGGCCCGGTCGCCGCAGGCAGGTCGCCGGGGTCGATCCGCTGCCCCGGAATGGGCGGCGCACTACCGTTGGTCGACAATTCCGGGGAGTTTCGCGGGTGAAGATTTCGGTCATCAGCACTCCTTGGCAGGGTGGATCGCGCCGGGCCGGTAACCAGGAAACGGTATCCACGCTGTGTTGCGCGTCGATGACGTGATGGATATATCTTTTCCGGTCGGCGGCCGACCGTCACCCGCCGTACGTCATGCATCGCCGGCGATGGATACCGCTACCAGGCCAGGCTGCGGAGCTGGTGGATCGACAGCGTGCGGACCGACGCCTGCTCGATGCCGGCGGTGGCGAGCATCCGGGCGTAGGCGGCGGTGGGCAGCAGTCGCAGCCAGTTCGCGATGGCCTCCGCCAGTGCCTCCTGCGCCAGCTCGCCGATCAGGTGGAGCCGGGAGAAGCCACCATCGGGGAAGACGTCGACCCGGACCGCGGAGACCGTCTCCTCGCCGCTGAGCCGGAAACGATTGTGCGAGTCCGGGACGATCGCCGACTCCGGTAGCAGTTGCTGCCATGGTGATTCTTCGTCGACCCGACCGGACAGCCGGACCCGGCCGGGCGCGTTGCCCAGGAAGTAGCCGGTGTCGATGTCGACGTAGGACAGGCGCGCCGGGCCGGCCAGGGTGACCACCAGGTAGTCGTTGCCGGCGGTACGGCGGCGCGCCGTCTCCCAGCCTTCGGACATGGAGCGAGCGACGCCCGGATACAGCACCTGCCGGGCGTCGGAATAGAACATGTCCGAGCATTCGGCGATGTCGCCCCCGTTGGCCAGCGTGGCGAGATCGATGCGCTGACCCAGCACACGAGGATCTGGAACCGGGGTGCCGCGTACCCGCAGCCGGGCGACACCACCGTCGGGGAAGATGTTCAGCCGGACGTGGCTGAACGCCCAGTGGTGATGCACCCGGTAGGTATTCGCCGTGTTCCCGCGCGCCGCCGACTGCGGCACCACCGGAATCCATTCTGCCGCAGCAAGTTCCACGTCCGACGGACTGCCATCCAGCCAGGTCGCCTCGACCGAGATCTCCGGCGGGTAATTGCCGGTGAAGAATGCGGTGTCAACGACGATTTCGTGCAGCACTCCGGGCACACCCAGCGCCACCACGGCCCAGTCGTATCCGGGAGTTCGCCGGCGGCGTGTTTCCCAGCCGTCGTAGATCTTGCCATGCGGGCCGAAGTCCAGCTTGTCGTGCGCGGGAGCCCACGGCTGGATCAGCGCTTCGCAGGGCGCGAAGAACTCATCGCTGACGAATCGGACCGACCCGCCGAGCGCACGCGAAGCAAGATCCAGGTCGGTGCGTTTCATGTCGTGTCCGTTCCTCTGCCGCCGGTTCCCGGCTTCCGATCGCTGCCGGAGGCGCCGGGGTCGCGGGCGCCGGGTGCGTTCGGCCACCATCGCACAGCCGGTGCCCCGCGCGCTGGGGTGGTCAACCTGGGCTCGTCGGCTCCGCGTGGAGCAGCTGCCCGGCCACCATGTCGTCCTGCAGCTCGGTGCCCCGCAGCCAGCGGGTACGGACCACCCCGCGCAGCTCCCGGCCCAGATACGGCGTCACCGGGTGCTTGTGCTTGATGGACTCGACGGTGACGGTGAAGGTTTCGCCATCGGCCAGGGCCACCAGATCGGCGTCCGCACCCACCGCGATCCGGCCCTTCCAGGTCAGCCCGGCCAGGTCGGCGGGACCGGATGCCATCCACCGCAGCACCTCGGGCAGCTTGATCCCGCGGCGGGTGGCTTCGGCCAGTACGGCGGCGAAGCCGAACTGGAGCGACGCGATACCTCCCCAGGCCAGGCCCAGATCGCCGACCTCCAGCAGCTTGAGTGCAGGTGTGGACGGTGAGTGGTCGGTGACGATGATGTCGATGGTGCCGTCGGCAAGCGCCGCCCACAGCGCGTCCTGGTCGGCGCCGCCGCGGATCGGTGGACAGCACTTGTACTGGGGTGAGCCGTCCGGAATCGTCTCGGCCGCGAGAGTCAGGTAATGGGGACAGGTCTCGGCGGTGATCGGAACACCATCGGCCTTTGCCTGCCGGACCAGCGCGGCGCCGGCGGCGGAGGACAGGTGGACGATGTGTGCCCGGCACCCGGTGGCGGCCGACGCCTCGATCACGGTGGCGATCGCGGCTGCTTCGGCAGTGTCGGGTCTGGAATCGACGAAGGCGGCATAGCTGGGCCCGTGCGGGGTGGGCGAAACGTGCAGCACGTCAGGGTCTTCTGCGTGCACCAGGAGCAGACCGTCCAGCCTGGCGATGATCTCCATTGCCTGGCGCAATTCGGTGGTGGACAGCGGCGGGAATTCCGGTACGCCGGAATCCTGCAGGAAACACTTCACGCCGAACACGCCGGCGGCGAACAGCTCCGGAAGGTCCGTGAGATTGGTCGGAACCGCTCCACCCCAGAAACCGACGTCGACGTGGCACCGACCGCGGGCCGCCTTCTTCTTGACCGCCAGGGCCGCGGCCGTCAGGGTCGGGGGCAGCGAATTCAGCGGCATGTCGATGATGGTGGTCACGCCGGCCACCGCAGCCGCGGTGGTGGCGCTTTGGAAGCCCTCCCATTCCGTGCGACCAGGCTCGTTGATGTGCACATGGGTGTCCACCAGACCAGGGATCAGCACTACGTCGGCCGACAGCGTCACCACCGTCGGGGCCAGCGGTATCACCTCGAAGCCGTCGATGGCCACGATGCTGCCGTGCCGGATGGACAGCGCGACAGCACATTCCACGCCGTCGATGATGGCTCGCGGCGCCCGGATGGCGAGGTCCAGCACATTCCGGTTGGTGACCCTCCCAATGCCGGCCAGCTCCGCTACCAGTGCAATCAACCCCTTCGGCCGATGTCGTGCTCTGTAGTCCTCGGTATCCGGGTTCCACAGTGCCAATGGGACGTTGTCGGGCGGCGTCATCCTGGTGACGGATGTGTAACAGTCCGCAATCGGTACCACGATCGTTGGACTGTGTCGATCAGCTCATCCCGCCCACCGGCTGATCACCGTCGCTGACCCTTTCTGGTCGCGGCGCGCCCAGAAATATCCGCAGACGTTGATCATCCTCGGTTCGGCCGGACGCACCGACGTCGCGTTGCGGTAGGTGCTGTCGTTGCCCTGAGCAGATCTCGGTGTCCCGTGGCTGCGCGGTAGGTTCGACCGATGGTGTCCCCCGTTCCGGCCCCCGCCCGCGAAGTGCTGACCTGGGAACGGTTCGGGGTAGCGTCCCGCCAGCTCGCGCAGCAGGTCGC
>CAXSEW010000411.1:0-4507 GCA_964236185.1 uncultured Nakamurella sp.
GAGCCCCGCCGCGGAGACGAAAAACAAGACGCAGCATGACATCGGCGACATCCCGACGCCTGGGCCGCCGCGCAGCGTCGTGGCCGTGACCGGGTAGGCAGGCGGGATCATGTCGCCACCTGGCATCGACATGCCGATGTCGGCTCCTGGCATGGAGATGCTGATGGACATGGCGGGTGACTTGCCGCTCCCCGAAGTCATCGCCATCGGTCGGTGGTCGCCGCCGGAATCGGCGGCGCTCACGATGTGCATCGCCAGGACTCCGGCGATCACCGCGCCGAGCAGCAACCATCGGGCGGCGACCGGCCACCGACTGCTACCGGTCCGCGCCGACGCCCCACCCTGGTGGAGCGGCGCCGCGGATCGACCGGGGCGGCCGATGTGGTGGTCGGTTGTCGTCATTGCCCGGGGGGTCCCAGTTCGGGGGCCTGCTGCTGCAGGTCGGTCTTCACGGCCGGGGCCTGCAGGTAGACGCCGGTGAGGAACCCGGTGAACCGGAACGGCACCTTCGCGGCGATGTCCCGCCAGTACTGCCACTTCTCGTGCCAGCCCACCCCGTCGAAGCTCACCACGATGAACTGCGGCGCCTTCTGACCCGGCCGCAGCTTCGTGGGAACGAACCCGCCCAGAACCGCCGGCGCAGAGGAGGTAGTGGTGGGGGCGTGCGTGGTCGGCGACGGGGTCACCGGCCCCGCAAGCCTGGTGACAAGTGCGGTCGGGCGACCTGCGGAGTCCGAAGGGGCGGTCGACGCAGCGACGGTCGCCGACGACGGGAGGCCGGCGGTGACCTGGCGGGTGACGGTCACCGCTGCTCCGGTCTGGCTCGTGCACGCCGACACCAACAGCAGCGCGAGCGCACCTGCAATCAACCGGCGTGAAGCGCGCAGGCTGCGGCGATGACGGGGTACCAGCGCAAAGCGTCGCGAGACACTCATTTGGCGTTCCCCTTTCACGCGGTCGGGCGAGGCCCAGGTCAGTACGTGTCACGGGAATATCCGGTTATCCGTACGGGCTTGCCAAGTATGCACCTGGCGGAGTACACCGGCAGAGTCACCCGCGCAGTGGTGCGGATATTTCAGGAGGCGACCGTGGGCTGGTTGACGGGTATCTGGCACGGGCTGGACGAGGCGTTCTTCATGTTCTGGGAAACGCTGTGGGCGCTGGTGCTGGGATTCGCCCTGTCCGGGGCAGTGCAGGCGTTCGTCTCCCGCGGCGAGATGCGCAAAGCCTTGGGCGACCACCGGCCGGCGACGCTGGCGAAGTCCTCGTTCTTCGGGGTGGTCAGCTCGTCGTGTTCCTACGCCGCGTCGGCGCTGGCGAAGAGCCTGTTCTCCCGCGGCGCGGACTTCACCGCCTCCATGGTGTTCATGATCGCCTCGACCAACCTGGTCGTGGAGCTGGGTATCGTGCTGTGGCTGCTCATCGGCTGGCAGTTCGCCCTTGCCGAATTCGTCGGCGGCGCCGTGATGATCAGCCTGCTCGGCCTGGTGCTGCCCCGCGTCATCCCGGCGCGGGACATCAACCGGGCCCGCGCGAACCTGAACGCCGGTGACCCTTCGGCGGACGGCGCGAACCCGCACGCTCAGCACAGCCACGACGACGGGCCCGGCCACGACCAGACCGGCGACGACTCCGGGCCGGGCGACCAGCAGCCGCTACGTCAGCGGATCCGCAGCCGCAAGGGGTGGGGCGACGCCGCCGGCTACACGATCAGCGACGTCACCATGCTCCGCAAGGAACTCGTCATCGGTTTCGTCGTCGCCGGGTTCCTCGCGGCGCTGGTCCCCGGCAGCTTCTGGCAGTCACTGTTCCTGACCGGCCACGGCTTCGCCTCCAGCCTGGAAAACGTCATCCTCGGGCCGTTCCTGGCGATCATCAGCTTCGTCTGCTCCGTCGGCAACGTCCCGCTGGCGGCGGCGTTGTGGCAGGGCGGCATCAGCTTCGGGGGGGTCATCGCGTTCGTCTTCGCCGACCTGATCACGCTCCCGCTGCTGATCATCTACCGCAAATACTTCGGCACCGCGATCACCGTCCGGATCCTGGTCACCTTCTGGGCGACCATGAGCATCGCCGGGCTCGCGGTGGAATACCTGTTCAAGGCCCTGTCTATACCGGACCCGCCGCGGCCGACGATGATCGTGCACACCGGGTTCCGCTGGGACTACACCAGCATCCTGAACGTCGTGGCTGTGGCCGGTTTCGCCGCGTTGTACTGGCTGTACCGGCACCGGGACACCACCGGGCCGCAGCGGTACACCAAGGACCCGGTCTGCGGCATGCAGGTCGAGATCGCCCAGGCGCCCGCCGCCCGCATTCCTGACGGCCACCGCCTCTACTTCTGCTCGGACCACTGCGCGCACCGTTTCGACGCGGACCCGGCCAGTTATCTGCGCCCGGCGGCGGCGGCGGCCAGTACATCCGAACCACCAGTTGCCGGGTCCACCGTCGGCGCGGCAGCTTCGGAGGCGGTGGACCCGGTGTGCGGGATGACCGTCGACCCCGCCATGAGCCCGCACCGCGCCATAGTCGGGGGCCGGGCGTTCGTCTTCTGCGGCGCCGGCTGCAGGTCGGCGTTCCTGGCCGACCCGGGCCGCTTCGACGCCGCCCCCACCCCAGTCGCGCCAGCGATGCACACCGGATCGACTGCGGCGAGCAGCATTCACGAAGGAGGCAACCATGATGGCCATCACTGACCACCAGCATCCGATCGACCCCGAGCGGGTTGCACACGCCCGGTCCCGGCTACCCTCGGCCGACGACGCCGCCCGGCTCACCGGGCTGCTGTCCCTGATGGCCGACCCGGTCCGGCTCCGACTGATCTACGCCCTGGACGTCGCCGAGGAACTGTGCGTCGGCGACCTGGCCCTGGCGCTGGAGGTCAGTGAGGACTCCGTTTCCTACGCGCTGCGGCTGCTGCGGACCGCCGGGCTGGTCGCCACCCGCAAACACGGCCGGGTCGTGTTCAACCGGCTCGCCGCCGACTTTCCAGAACCGCTCCGCGACACCTGTTTGCGCCGGCTCGTCGCGATGACCCACACCGCGGATGACCAATAGGATCCGCTGCCGATCCGCTGCCACATCGCCGGCCACGCTGCCGCCGTCCGGCAGGGCCCGACAGCTGGCCACCGCGTTTTGCCCCGAGCTGGGCGGGGATCTGCGAGTGCACGAGCTGTTCCTGCACATCGTGCAGACAGCAAACCCGGTCACCCGGACCGGCCCGCCTGCCCCGGCTCCCGATGCCCAAGGTCGGGACGTAATGCCCTGTCCCCGGCCGGTAACGGCGAGGACCGTCGGTACCCAGTAGGCACAGACCCGGGACGGCCGCGAACGCCGGCCTCACCCGGTTTGCAGCACCAGAAGGGAACCCGCGATGTTCTGGTACGGACACGATATGAACGGCTGGGGTTACGGCCTGATGGGGATCAGCATGGTCGCGTTCTGGGGGCTGCTGATCGGCGCGTTGGTGATGGTGTTGCGCCGCAACCGCAATCGGACGGCACACACCGGCAGCGTCGCAGTGCCGTTCACGGCCGACCAGCTGCTGGCGCAGCGTTTCGCCCGCGGCGAGATCGACCACGGCGACTACGTGGCCCGGCAGGCGGCGCTGCGCGCCCACACCCAGTCGTGAACGCCAGCGGTGTGTCCTGGCGCAGCTTCGTGTCGCCGTGACCTCGGGGTTCCGCGAGTCTTATACGAATGCCGAGCACCCGGGCGGTGCCCCTGGTTCGCCGCGGCAAACCGTTCACCCGCGGCGCGCCGCCATCGCGGGCCGGAACGCAGCTACGCGATCGAGCTGACCGGGGACATCTGCTGGCGTTTCTACCGCCGCTGCGGGCAGTTCACCACCACAGTCCCCACGTGGTGTTCTGGGATCCAGCGTGTCAGGTCTCGCCGTTCACTGGCCGCCAGGTTGTGTCCGGGTCGGGTAGCAGGGTTCCGGTCTGACACAGCCGTTCACACACGAGTTGCAGCTTCACGTTGGTGACCGACGAGGTCCGGACCAGCATCGCGAACGCGACGTCGGGGGTGACCTTGAACCGTTCCATCAAGATCCCCTTCGCCTGCCCGATGACATCGCGGTGGGTCAACGCGGCATTCATGTCGCTCACCCGAACCGCGCCCGTCAGCGCCACCGAGGCGTGGGCGGCGAACACCGTCGCCATCACCGCCGTGTCGTTCTCCTGGTCGAGGAATTCCGTGGTCCGGCTGATCAGGCTGAGCCCGCCCAACTGGCGCCCGGCAGCCTCCATCGGGGTGCAGATCATCGCCCGCACACCCAGTTCCTTCACCCGCGCGGAGAACAACGGCCACCGCACGTCGACCTCCAGGTCGTCGGTGACCACCTGCTTGCCGTCCCGCAACGCGTCCAGGGACGGACCCTGCCCGGTGTCGTTCTGGGCTTGCATCACCAACCGGCCGACCTCGCCCACCGCAAGCGGCGAATGCACCACACCGTCGCGGCCGACACTGACCACCGCGGCTGCGAATGTCCCCGGTATCACCGACA
>CAXSEW010000412.1:0-4481 GCA_964236185.1 uncultured Nakamurella sp.
CTGCGGTCCCCGATCAAGCCTTTCGCCGGCCAGATGCTGGTGGTCGCGGGCCGACCCGCCCGCTCCAGGTGAGCTCCTCGGCATCGAACGCACCGACTGCCCCGACACCGGTCGCCACCGCGGAGCCGGCCGCCACCGCCGCCGCCGACACCGCTGTCGCAGACCGGCGGCCGTGGCGGACCGCCGCGCTCTTCGCGGTGCCGTTCCTGGTCCTGATGCTGGCCTGGGCGTTCAGCGGGCCACCCAACACCGGACCTGACGAGCAGGATCACCTGGTCAAGGCCATCGGCATGTCCACCCTGAACATCGGCGCCGAGTACACCGGCGCGCCCCGCGGCAAGGGACTCGGGGCGGACCGGAACCGGTCGATCAGCCGGGTGATCGAGGTGCCGGCCCACCTCGCTCCCGCGGGCTTCGGTTGCGAACTGCGCCGGCCGACCGTGTCCGCCGGTTGCCTGCGGCCCACGGTCACCCTGGCCCCGATCGACTACGTCGACCCGTTGGGCAGCTATCCGCCGTACCTGTATGCGCCGATCGGCTGGGTGATCCGGCTGGCGTCCAACTCCACCGGCGCGTTCCTGCTGGCCCGCACGTTCTGTGCGCTCGTCTGCTTCGTGCTGCTGCTGCTGGGCAGCGCCCACCTGGTGCGCTGGCTCGGGCGCCGGGCGCTGCTGGGCGCCGCGGTGGCGCTGACCCCCACGGTCGTGTTCAGCGGATCGGTGGTCACCACCAGCGGCATCGAGATCTGCGCTGCCTTCGCGACCACGTGTGTCGTGGTCGCCGCCCTGCGCCGTCGGCAGTCGCTGCTGGAACCGGGCAGTCAACTGCTGCTGGCCGGCGTGGGGGTGACGCTGATCCTGTCCCGGCAGCTGGGCGTCGTCACCTTCGGGCTGCTGATGCTGCTGCTGCTGATCCGCATCGGCCCGCGCTTCTTCTCGGGCCTGCTCGCCAGGCACCGGCCGGCCTTTCTCGGGTCCCTCGCCGCGCTGGTGGCGGCTGCGCTCGCCGTGCTGGTCTGGGAGCAGCGCTACGACCATCCCAACCATGTCGGCAGCGCCGTGAGCTCGGCGGCCCTCGGGCAGTTCACCACCTCCAGCTACGGTCTGGTGCGGTCCGGGGTGGCACTGTTCGGCTGGCTGGACACCAACATTCCGAACTTCTTCGTCGCGCTGTGGATCGTGGCGTTCGTCGTCCTGTTCGGCACGGCCGTCCTGCTCGGCGACCGCGCGGACCGGTGGACGCTCGTGCTGTGGTCGGCCCTGGTCCTGGTGGTCGGGTACGCGACCTACGCCACGGTGTTCTTCCCGGTGGGCGCCGGCCTGCAGGGGCGCCACATCCTCGCCGTCTTCCTGCTGCTGCCGGTGCTGGCCGGAGTCACCGCGGTCGAGCGGCTCGACCGCATCGACCCGGCCATCACCCGGCGCATGTTCAGGGTGGCGGCCGTGGTGGTGCCGGTGCTGCACTTCGTATCGCTGTATCTCAACAGTCGGCGCTACGCCACCGGCGTGCGGGGCCCGGTATGGTTCCTCCCCGATGCGCAGTGGGAGCCGCCACTGGGCTGGGGCATCTGGCTGATCGCCGGCGCGATCGCCAGCGCGTCGCTGTCCTGGCGCATCTGGTCGGCGGGCCGGATTCCCGGGCCGGCGCAGCCGAGCGTTCGACCCACCGGAGACGATCTGACGGCAGCAGAAGGGATTCCGGCCAATGTGGAACGGTAAGACGCTCGCCGTCATCCTGCCGACGTACAACGAGAAGGACAGCATCGCCGAGGTCATCCGTCGGTTCGACGAACTGGGTTTCGTCGACGACATCCTCGTCATCAACAACAATGCCGCGGCCGGCACCTCGGCCGAGGTGGCCACCACGTCGGCCAGGGAGATCGTCGAGACCAGGCAGGGCTACGGCGCAGCGATCCGCCGCGGACTGCGGGAGGTCGACGCCGATCTGGTGTGCGTCTGCGAGCCCGACGGCACCTTCCTCCCCGAGGACCTCCACAAGCTGCTGCCTTTCACCGTGGAGTGCGGTTTCGTCCTGGGGTCCCGCACGGTCTCGAACTTCATCTGGGACGGCGCCAACATGGGATTCGGCCTGCAGTGGGGCAACTGGGGGGTGGCGAAGATGATCGAGCTGCTCTACAACAGCTCCTACCTCAGCGATGTCGGCTGTACCTTCCGTGTCCTGTCCCGCGAGTGCGTGGACGACATCATGCCGTTCTTCACGGTCGACGGTTCGTCGTTCGGTCTGGAGATGCTGCTGATCGCGCTGCTGCGCCGGATCAGATTGGTCCAGGTGCCGGTCAACTACCACCCACGCGTCGGCGAGTCGTCGGTCACCGGACACCTGGGCAGGACGGTCGTGCTCGGACTGCAGATGGTCCGGATGGTCCTGCGGATGCGGGCGCGGGCCGCGACGGTCAGGGCCGCGACGCGCGCTCCCCACTCGATCAGCTGACCGACCGCGTGTCGGGTGCCGTCGATCGATGCTGCAGCGCACTTGCAGTCGGCCGGGTGGCTACGCTGGGTACGTCGACAGCAGTTCGATGTCGTCCCGCAGCAACTCCTTTCATCTGATCCCCCGGAGCCGGGCTGTTCAACGTACATGCAGACGGGAACTCGATTTTGATGCCAGATGATCAGCAATCCGCGCAGACCAAGGTCGCCGGCCTCGTCATCGTGGGCGGTGCCCACGCCGGTCATGCAGCCTTCGGCGCGTACCTGAAGGCGGGTGGAGCCGGTCCGGTCGTCCTTATCAGCGAGGACGACACGCCCCCGTACCGGCGACCACCCCTGTCGAAGGACTTCCTGCGTGGTGAATCCGCAGCCGGGGCGTTGTCGATGGAGAACGACGAGTTCTACACCGGAGGTGACAACGAACTGCTGCTGAACGAGTCCGTCGTCTCGATCGATGCCACCAGCAGGACGCTACGCACCCGATCCGGCCGCGAGATCGCCTATCGGCAGTGCATTCTGGCCACCGGCAGCGCACCGACCCCGCTCGACGTTCCCGGCGGCGACACTGCGATGAGTCTCCGCTTCCTCTCGCAGGCGCAGCAGTTGAGGGACACCGCCCAGAGTGCGGCGAGCGCTGTCGTCATCGGGTCGGGATTCATCGGCTGCGAAGCGGCCGCATCGCTGGCTGTGCGCGGTATCTCGGTGACCATGGTGTCCACCGAACCCCGGCCGCAGCAGAAGCGGCTCGGACCGGACGCAGCGCAGCTGATCTCCGGCTGGCTCACGGACGCGGGCGTCACGATGCACCACGACGTCCAGGTGACCGAGATCGAGGCCGGGCGCATCGTCACGTTGAGCGACGGCACCGAACTGTCGGCCGACCTGGTGTTGAGCGCCACCGGTGTGACGGTGCGGTCGGAACTGGCGGAGCAGGCCGGAGCGGAGGTTCGGGACGGTCGCGTCGTGGTCGATGCGACGATGCGCACCTCCGTCCCGGGACTGCTGGCCGCCGGCGATGTCGCCTTCGCGATGAACACCGCGGCTGGTCGTCACCTTGCGGTCGAGCACTGGAACGCCGCCGAGCGCATGGGCGTGATCGCCGGAACGGTGGCCGCAGGTGGCGAGGACGAGTGGGCGCAGCCACTGGGCTTCTTCTCGCTGATCGGTCACCACATGCTGAAGTACGCGGCGTGGGGGGACGGCTACGACCAGGCCGTCCCGGTGCACCACGAGGACGGCGGGATGACGGTCTGGTACACCACCGACGGCGTGACGGTCGGCGTTCTCACCAGCGAAGCGGACGACGACCTCGAGCTCGGTCGCACCCTGGTCACGACAGGGTCGAAGCCACCCGTCGGGTAGCGCCGAGGACCCGGTCCGGCGGGTCGGTCGGTCGTGATCGCGCGCCGGTCCGGGACGCGCCGCTACTTCCTGGCCCGCGACACCAACCGGCCGATCGCCACCAGCACCAGCGACACCAGCAGCATGGCGGTTCCGATCACGTTGACCTGCACCGGTAGCGCCCGCTGATAGGCGCCCCAGACGAACATCGGGAAGGTGACCGTCGAGCCGGCATTGAAGTTGGTGATGATGAAGTCGTCGAAGGAGAGCGAGAAGCTCAGCAGCGCGGCGGACACGATGCCGGGCAGCACCAGCGGCAGGGTGACCCGCAGGAACGTCTGGGTGCGGTTGGCGTACAGGTCCATCGCCGCCTGCTCCAGCCGCGGGTCCATCCCGGCCAGCCGGGACTTGACGGTGACGATGACGAAGCTGACGCAGAACATCACGTGGGCGATGAAGATCGTCAGCTGACCCAGCGGGACCCCGATGTTGATGAACAGCGTCAGCAGCGACGAACCGGCCACCACCTCGGGTGTCGCCATCGGCAGGAAGATCAGCAGGTTCGCAACCGACCGCCCCCGGAACCGGTGCCGGGCCAGGGCGAAAGCGGCCAGGGTGCCGAGCAGCGTCGCCGCGAGGGTGGCCAGCAACCCGATCTTCAGGCTGATCAGCAACGAGTCGCAGATGCCT
>CAXSEW010000413.1:0-4466 GCA_964236185.1 uncultured Nakamurella sp.
CCGGGAGCGAGGGCCGGGTTTCCGATGGCGGGTGCAGCACGAGGAGTCCCGACGGCTGCGGGTCGGCGAACTGGCCCGGTGTCAGCGCCCGCTCGCCGATCAGCGTGCCCTCGGCCAGCACGAGTCCGACGGTGCCCGGTTGGGGTTCGTCGGGAAGTTCCTCGCGCACCCGGAAGACGGTGGTGACCGGTAGTAGGCCCGGCACGCTGGCGCACCGCACGGCGATGATGAGGAATTTGACCCATTCCAGGGTGTTCTCCGGCCACCGCCCCGAAACGACGAAGCCGCTGAGGGCGCCGGCCGATTCCAGGGCAGAAACCTGCACAGATGGAGTAGCGGCATCAGGCAAGGCAGCCTCCGTTCGGAAAGAACACGTTGATCATGTGGCAAATGGGGTTGGCACACAAGGGGAGGGGAGTGCCAGTCGTGGCGGCGGCGCGCTGAACGCGGACGCCGGCGCTGACGTGCGGCGTGCCTGAGCGCGTTTCGTTCAGCTGCGTGTGCTGCATCAGCAGCGTGCGGCTGGAACGCGCTCGCCCGCCGGGCCTCCGCCGGCCGGGCGACGCCGGAAGGAGCAGCGGACACCGCACCGACCGATTTCGCTCGCATCTCGCCCGGCCGCTCGCCCGTCTGGCCACCCGCTCGCGTTGCGCCGCGAGCGGGACGATGGGAAGGCGAGCGGCAGGACACAACGCGAGCGGTTGACTGGCTTCCCGCCCCCGCGCACTCGCAGGTGCGATGCAGAGCGTGCAGCTGACCACGCCGCGTACGGGATCCCAGACCCCGCCAACGCGATCGAACCGCAGCCGTCGCAGCCCCGGACTGTCGGTGCGAACCGGTAGTTTGAGGGGACATGACCAGTCTTTTCGACCTTCCATCCAACGTTCCGCCGTCGAGCACCCCGCCGCCCAACACCCGGACGGCTGCGTCTTCCCGCCGCGGAACGGTGGGGGCGACCCCCGGGGCCGGAGAGGGGACCTCGATCCACCAGCGGATGGCCGCGCAGGCCCAGCGGCAGGCCGCCGAGTCCCGCGAACGCGCGGCCCAGGCCCGCCGGGAAGCCGAACAGGCGCTGCTGGCCGACCTCAATCCGCAGCAGCGGGCTGCGGTCGAGCACCGCGGCGCGCCGCTGCTGGTGGTGGCCGGTGCCGGTTCGGGCAAGACCAGGGTGCTCACCCGGCGCATCGCCTACCTGCTGGCGGCCGGCGGCGCCTCGCCTGGCGAGATCCTGGCCATCACCTTCACCAACAAGGCTGCCGCCGAGATGCGGGATCGGGTCGCGGACATGATCGGCGCCCGGTCGCGGGCGATGTGGGTGTCGACCTTCCACTCCATGTGCGTACGCATCCTGCGGGCCGAGGCCACGCACCTGGGCGTGCGGTCCAGCTTCACCATCTACGACTCGGCCGATTCGCAGCGCCTGGTGCAGATGGTGGCCTCCGACCTCGGGTTGGATACCAAGAAGGTGTCCGCGCGCACGCTCGCCGGCGCCATCTCCAACCTGAAGAACGAGCTGATCGACCCGATCACGGCGACCGACCGCGCGGAAGCCGACCTCGACAAGATGGTGGCGCAGGTCTACACCGGCTACCAGACCCGGTTGCGGGCGGCGTCGGCCTTCGACTTCGACGACCTGATCATGGAGACGGTCACGCTGCTGCAGACTTTCCCGGCCGTCGCCGAGCACTACCGCCGCCGCTTCCGGCACGTGCTGGTCGACGAGTACCAGGACACCAACCACGCGCAGTACATGCTGGTGCGGGAACTGGTGGGCGGCGCCGACGAGCAGCTCGAGAAATGGACCGCTGACGGCGTTCTCGTCCGGGAGGCGGCGTCCGCGGTGCGGCCGGCGGAGCTGGTGGTGGTCGGCGACGCCGACCAGTCGATCTACGCCTTCCGCGGAGCGTCGATCCGCAACATCACCGAGTTCGAGCGCGACTACCCCAACGCGCGCACCATTCTGCTGGAGCAGAACTACCGGTCGACCCAGACGATCCTGTCCGCGGCGAACCAGGTCATCTCCCGCAATACCGAACGCCGCGCGAAGAACCTGTGGACCGCTCAGGGCAGTGGCCAGCTCATCGTCGGTTACGTGGGCGACAACGAGTACGAAGAGGCGCAGTTCATCGCCAAGGAGGTCGACCGGCTGGTCGACGACGCGGAGATCCGGTTCGGCGACGTGGCGATCTTCTACCGCACCAACTCCGCTTCCCGGGCAATCGAGGACGTGTTCGTCCGGACGGGCATGCCGTACCGGATCGTCGGCGGCGTCCGCTTCTACGAGCGGCGGGAGATCCGGGACGCGCTGGCCTACCTGCGGGCCATCGCCAATCCCGACGACGAGGTGTCGCTGCGGCGCATCCTGAACACTCCCAAGCGCGGCATCGGCGACCGCGCCGAGGCCGGCGTGGTGGTCTATGCCGAACAGCAGCGGATCGCCTTCGCCGACGCCCTGGTGCGGGTGGACGAGATCCCGCTGCTGGCAACGCGTTCCGCCAGAGCGATCACTACCTTCAACGAGTTGCTCGGTGGTTTGCGGGCGCTGGTGGCCAGCGGCGCCGAGCCGGCCGACGTGCTCACCGCGGTCCTGGACCAGACTGGGTACCGGGCCGAACTCGAAGGGTCCGATGACCCGCAGGACTTCTCCCGCATGGAAAACCTGGACCAGCTGGTGACGGTGCTGCGGGAGAACGCCGAGCTGCTGCTGGGCGGCGGCGGCGCGGTGATCGCCGGCGACACCGACGCTCCCGCAGTGGATCCGCCGGCACCCGGGAACGAGCTGCTGGCAGCGGTGCTCGAACAGATCTCGCTGGTGGCCGATGCGGACTCGATCCCGGACTCCACGGAGGGCGTCGTCACGCTGATGACGCTGCACACCGCCAAGGGCCTGGAATTTCCGGTCGTCTTCCTCACAGGCTTGGAGGACGGCATCTTCCCGCACCAGCGGGCGTTCTCCGACGACCGGGAGCTGGCCGAGGAGCGGCGGCTCGCCTACGTCGGCATCACCCGGGCCCGGGAACGGCTGTACCTCTCCCGTGCGGTCACGAGATCGGCCTGGGGACAGGCGAACTCCTATCCGGCGTCCCGGTTCCTGGACGACATCCCGGAGGACCTGATCGACTGGCGACGGTTGGCGCCGGAGCGTGAGCCATATGTCGGCGGATCAGCGGATTACCGTTCCTCGAACTGGGGTTCCGGTGGCTCCAGCAATTACACCGGCTACGACTCACGACGGTCCGCCCCGGTGTCCGCGTCCCGGTTCGGTTCCATCGGCGGCGCCAAGCCGACCCGGCCACCACTCCAGCTGGCCATTGGTGATCGGGTCAATCACGACAAGTACGGCCTCGGCAAGGTGACGGTGATGTCAGGTTCCGGTCCTACCGCCACCGCGACGATCGATTTCGGTACGGCCGGGACGATCCGGCTGATGCTGCTGGGCGGCGTCCCGATGACCAAGCTCTAGACTCCCTCCGCGAGTCAGGCGACGCCGGCCGGCCGGAACTGGATGCTGACCCGCGGGCCGACGGGCTTCGTCATCTTCGGGATCGCGTGTTCCCAGGTGCGCTGGCAGGAACCGCCCATCACGACCAGATCGCCGTGGCCGACCGGAATACGAAGCGGCGCAACAGGTTCAGCCCCGCTCAGCGCAGTGTCGCGTGGGCGGAGCAGCAGCGGGCGGTCCGAGCCGACGGAGAGGATCGCCACCATGGTGTCGGCGTGCGAGCCGCGGCCGAGCGTGTCGCCGTGCCAGGCCACGCTGTCCTTGCCGTCCCGGTAGAGGCACAAGCCGGCGGTGCGGAACGGTTCGCCGAGTTCTGGTCGGTAGTAGGCGATGAGGGCGGCCTTCGCTTCGATCAGTACCGGATGTGGCAGCTCGTCGTCGTCGCCGTACCAACTCAGCAATCGGGGAACGTCGACCTCGCGGTCGTACATCTGCCGTCGTTCGGCACGCCACGGCACTGCCGTCAGCAGGTGGTCGAGGACGGTGTCCGACCCGGACAGCCAGCCGGGCAGCCGGTCTACCCACGCGCCCGCACTCAGCAGAGTGCGGTGCACATTCCCTGCCAGGTCGCCGAGCGCCGGATCGCCACCCTGATCGAACATGGACGGTTGGTAGGACGACATCGACGTCTGCTGAACCAGGTTCACCTCGCAACAGTAGCGGCCGTCGAACACCTGTGCTAGGCCTGTTGCCTGGAATTGATCATCGGGTGGCGGGCCCGTCGAGCGAGCACCTGCCGTTCTCGCTGCCCGGCCGACCTCTGACCACCCGGACCCGATGCTGTGATCGCATCGTTCGGCGCGGCTTTCGGTCCTGAGTCGCTACGCTTCGCATCCGATGAGGTGATCTATACGCCCGATCGTGTAATAACCGCTCTTTTGCCTCGTGTATCAATGACGGAGCGTTAGGGCTTCATCAAGACCAGCGGGTGCCAGCAATCCCCGGAGGTGACCGTCGCTTCATC
>CAXSEW010000414.1:0-4465 GCA_964236185.1 uncultured Nakamurella sp.
TTCAGGCGCACGCGGGGCTGCCGAGCGTCGCGGTGGCCATCCTGGAAGATCGGGAACGCCTCGATCAAGCGCGCCGAGCCCTGGAGGACGCCACCGATCTGGAGGCATGGAGTGTCCGGTTCAGTCTGCTCGGCGATCTGAACCGCCTGCGCATCCTGCTGGCCCTGCACCGGGCACCGGGAATCACCGTCGGGGACCTGGCGGCGGTGGTCGGGATGACGGACAACGCCACCTCCCAGGCGCTGTCGGCGTTGCGTATCGCGGGCGTGGTAGCGGCTGTACGGGACGGGCGATTCCGGCGGTGGTCCGTGACCGACCCAGCCGTGCACAACATCCTGCACGACGTCGGCGCCGGTCACTCGCCGCTGCACCCGCAACACTGACGCGATCTTCCTACCAATTCATCTGTACATCTGTACCGATGGCACTATTGGGCTTAGGTTGGACCCAACCGTTCTGCTGGAGCGCGGCGCAGCCCGAGGAGGACGTGCGATGAGCGTCGACACCACACCGATCGCCGCGGAGGTCTCGGGGTTCCGGCGGTTCCGCGCGTCCCTGACTCGTCGCGATCGCACCGTCCTCGCCGGCATGTACGGATTCATCGTCCTGCTGCACGTCGTCGGTATCGGGGTGTTGCTGTTCCTGGTGGTCCCGCGGTCCTACGACCTCGGCGGCACCACCGGCGTCTACGGGGTGGGCGTCGGCGTGCTGGCGTACACCTTCGGCCTGCGGCACGCCTTCGACGCCGACCACATCGCCGCTGTCGACAACACCACCCGCAAGCTCCTCGCCGAAGGGCGGACCAAGCCGCTGTCCGTCGGCTTCTGGTTCTCCCTCGGTCACTCGACCGTCGTCTTCGGACTGGCGTTCCTGCTGTCGATCGGCGTCAAGACGTTGGCCGGCCAGGTCGAGAACGATGCTTCCGAACTGCATTCCGTCACCGGGATCATCGGAGCGTCGGTCTCCGGAGTCTTCCTGTGGATCCTCGGCGTCCTGAACCTGGTCGTCCTGCTGGGCATCATCCGGGTCTTCCGCCGGATGCGGGCCGGCGCCTTCGACGAGCAGCAGCTGGAGGACCACCTCAACAAGCGCGGTTTCATGAACAGGTTCCTGGGCGGGCTGACCAAGTCGGTGACCAAGCCGTGGCACATCTATCCGATCGGCGTGCTGTTCGGGTTGGGTTTCGACACGGCCACCGAGGTCGGGCTGCTGGTGCTGGCCGGCGGGGCCGCCGCCTTCAACCTGCCGTTCTACGCGATCCTGGTGCTGCCGATCCTGTTCGCGGCGGGCATGTGCCTGATGGACACCACCGACGGCATCTTCATGAACGTCGCCTACGGCTGGGCGTTCGCCAAGCCGGTCCGCAAGGTGTTCTACAACATCACCATCACCTCGCTGAGCGTGGCGGTGGCGTTGATCATCGGCACCATCGAGCTCATCGGCGTGCTGGTCGGTCAGCTTCACATCCAGAGCGGACCACTGGCCTGGATCGCGGAGATCCCGCTGGACTACGCCGGCTATGGCATCGTCGCGCTGTTCGTGCTGTCCTGGCTGGTGGCGCTGGCGGTGTGGAAGTTCGGCCGGATCGAGGAGAAGTGGTCGGCCGGACTGCAGTCCGCCGCGGTGGTCGCTGACTGAGTGGCTGCGCCGGCAGCTGGGCAGCCGGTCGGCGTCAGGATTCGGGATCCCAGTCCAGTGTCTCGGCGAACGTATCCACCAGCACCGACCAGGCGGCCACCTCGTCGTCGTACGGCGGCGCCGGCGCCATCCGGTCGGCGTCCGGCTTGACGATGGAGCTGATCAGGCTGGCCAGCGGGGTGGCGCTGGACAGCGCGTTCGCAGCCTCCTCGTCCTTGCGGGCGGCAGCGGCGTCGCCCAGCAGCTCGACCGCGAGCTCCAGCTGCTTGCGGTCGACCGCGTCCGGGCCGGCCAGCAGCTCGTCGCCCAGCCCGTCGAGCTGATAGGTGTTCTCCGGACCGGCCACGACCACCGCGTCGCCGCCATCGACGGCCTCCCGCACCTCCGGCCAGATGGCCAGCGAAGCGAGTTTGTGGTCGGCGCCGGCATCGGTCAGGTAGTTCTCCAGCTGCTCGTCGGAGGAGAAGACCTGGATACGGTTGGCCTTCGACAGGAAGACCGGTTCGTCCTCGAGGTAGCAGCGCAGCGTCCAGCCGGTTCGGCCGCCGACGGTGATCTCGATGCAGTCGATTCCGATCTCGTCCCAGAACGCCAGCTCCGGGTCGCGTTCGCCCTCCTCCAAGTCGGGGACGACGACCTCCTCCTCCTCGGGCGTTTCCAGCACCGCGTTGGTGGCCAGCGCCTCTTCCTCTGCGACCTCGAGCAGGCGGGCGTCGACGTCCGGCATCTTCACCACGCTGTCCAGCGCCTCGATGACCTCGTTCCAGCGCTTGGCCACCACGGCGCCGATGCCGTTCCACAACTTCTCGCCCTGGCGTCCGGTGAACGCCTGCTCACCGGCGCTGAGCAGGGAGAAGCCGTCGGCGTCGGCCAGTACGTCGTCGATCGCCGGCAAATCGCAGACCTCGGCCAACGAGTGCAGGATGGCCACGGTGTCGGCCAGTTCGGCGAGCGTCCAGATGTCGGGGGTTTCGGCGACCAGCTCAGGTACGCCGACGATGTCGAAGCGGTGGTCGTCGTCAGGCAGCAGCTCGTCGGTGAGTGCCCCCGACGCGGCGACCCATTCCGGGTGGTCGGTCAGGTCGTGCTCGTCGCTGCCGCGGATGAAGGCTGCCAGCTTCGCCGGCGACGGGAATACGTACAGGTCGTCACCGTGGCCGAGGAAGGCCTCCCACTCCTCGCCCTCCTCACGCCAGCGCGGTGCCCACAGGGTGAGCCCGTTGCCGGCGGTCAGGCCGAGCTGGATGGGGATGATCTCCGCTGCCACGTCTTGGTGTCCTCTCGCACGACTGCTGTCAGTACCGACCACACTGCACGATCCCGGTGACCACGCCGAACGGGCCGTCCGCCGCGACAGCCTATCGGTCCGCGCGCCGCGCGCTGTTCCGCCGGCGCCGCGGTCACAGCGCCCGGACGGCCGCCTCCAGTACGTCCAGACCTTCCGACAGCAGCTCTTCGCCGATGACCAGCGGCGGCAGCAACCGGATGACGTTGCCGTACGTGCCGCAGGTCAGGATCACCACGCCCTGGGCGTGGCAGGCCTTGGCGACCGCGGTGGCCGCGGCCGGGTCGGGCTCCAGCGAGCCGGCCACGGTGAACTCCAGCGCGATCATCGCGCCGCGACCACGGACGTCGCCGATCCGGCCGGTCGACGCCGCCAGCGCTTGCATGCGTGGCAGTACCAGTTCCTCGATGCGGCGTGCGGCAGCGTTGAGGTCGAGCTCGCTCATCGTGTCGATGGTGGCGAGTGCGGCGGCACAGGCGATCGGGTTGCCGCCGTAGGTGCCGCCCAGACCGCCGGCGTGCACGGCGTCCATCAGCGCGGCGCGCCCGGTGACGGCGGCCAGCGGCATACCGGCCGCGATGCCCTTGGCCGAGGTGATCAGGTCGGGGACGACGCCCTCGTGATCGCAGGCGAACCAGGAACCGGTGCGGCAGAAGCCGGACTGGATCTCGTCGGCGATGAAGACGACGCCGTGCTGGCTGCACCACTCCGACAACGCCGGCAGAAAACCGTCGGCCGGGACGATGAAACCGCCCTCGCCCTGGACCGGCTCGATCAGCACGGCGGCGCACTCGTCCGCGCCGACCTGCTTCTCGATCATCGAGATCGCCCGCGCGGCGGCATCTTTGCCGGTCATGCCGTCGACGTCGCGGTAGGGGTAGGACATCGGCATCCGGTAGATCTCACCGGCGAAGGGGCCGAAGCCTTTCTTGTACGGCATGGCCTTGGCGGTGAGGGCCAGCGTCAGGTTGGTCCGGCCGTGGTAGGCATGGTCGAACACCACGACCGCGCTGCGCCTGGTGGCCAGCCTGGCGATCTTGATGGCGTTCTCGACCGCCTCGGAGCCGGAGTTGAACAGGGCGGTGCGCTTGGCGTGGTTGCCCGGCGTCAGTTCGTTCAGCCGCTCGGCCACCGCGACGTAGCCCTCGTACGGGGTGACCATGAAGCAGGTGTGGGTGAAGTGCCCGGCCGCCTCCCGGATCGCCTCCACCACCCGCGGCGCGGCGTTTCCCACCGAGTTCACCGCGATGCCCGACCCGAGGTCGATCAAAGAGTTGCCGTCGATGTCGACGATCACCCCGCCGCCGGCGTCGGCCGCGTAGAGCGGCAGTGTGGACGCCACCCCGGCTGCCACGGCTGCCTGCCGACGCTGGTGCAGCGCAATCGATCTCGGCCCGGGGATGGATGTGACCAAGCGCCGCTCCTGGGCCAGGTCGGTACGGATGCCGCTGGCGGTCTGCATGGTGGACCTCTGTTTCTATTGCGGTTCTGTGCAAGGGAGGGCGGGATCAGGACCCGGTGGCCGACATGACGTGCTTGATG
>CAXSEW010000415.1:0-4441 GCA_964236185.1 uncultured Nakamurella sp.
CGCTGTGGACATCCTGCGGCCGTCGCTGGTCGTGGCCGAGAACGTGAGGGCGATTACCAGTGTCAAGGCCGATAGCGAAGTGGAACCGTGCCCGTGGTGTCTGGGAGACGCCGGGGTCGGCAAGCCTCATGTGCGAGCACTCGGAGCTATCACCCTGCTCGAGCTGGCGAACTCATGACCGCCCCCGTCGTGTACCTGGTGCCGTGCATCGAATGCGGCCGGGAACGGGTTGTGCATGTCGCGCACGAAGCCTCGATCTGGCAGGCGTGGCAGCAGCCGTGCCTGTGGTGCGCCATGAGCGACTACCGAGCGCGGTGGATGCTCGGGGTTGGGCAGGGGGTGGCGTCGTGACGGAGCCGGAACGCAACCTCGCCCAGGAGGTCCAAGCACTGCTCGACGACTACGAACGGGAAGGATGGATCACTACCGGGTTCGTTCTCATCACCACAGCCGTGCACCCTGAGAACGATTTGGATGGCACACAGGGCTACGGCTACACGTCTGCCCCATCGCAGCCGATCCATGCCACTCGCGGGTTGATCCAGATGGGTGCGGACTATTTCGCACGCCCCGTCCTCGACGGCGACGCATGATCACCGATCCACTTTTCCCCGACCGGCAGCCCTGCGGCTGCCCACGCGGAGAAGGTCACAGATGCGATCCCGGCTTTGTCATGGTGCCGTGCGTTCAATGCGGCACCGAGCGGCCCATTCACGCCCGCCTGCCCAGCCAGATACGCCACGCGGAACAACGCCCCTGCAAGGCCTGCACAGTTGCGGCGTCACGGCGGAACCTCACCAGTGACAGCCAAGACGAAGTGGACGAGGTTGCCGTGCAGCGGCTTATCGCCGGTCAGCGGCCGGCATTCACCACCAGAGCCGAACGGCAACAAGCCGTGCAATACCTACTGCAGAAACGACTGACCAACCGAACCATCGCCGAACGGTTGCACATCAGCCTGCGGACTGTGGAGCGGCTGCGGGCAAGGTGCGTGGCGTGAATGCCGAAACCCATTGTGCAACAGGAAATAGGCGGATAAGAATGATAGGATGGGGTTATAAAATAACGGGATGGGTAGCGCCGGCTAGCGCCACCCATCCCTCGCCCCATCTGTCTCAGCAGAGAGGTTGCCGACATGGTAACGAACACTCCTAAATCCACTTCACCGCCCTCTCGAGCAGCTCATGACGCATCGGTGCGTTTGTCGATAACTGAAGTCGTGGCCCGGCTGACTGAGACCTTGGGTACCACTCTGGTGGCGTACGTGGCCGGCAGTAGATCCCGACAAATGCCTCATCGATGGGCGTCCGGTGACGCAGTCCCGCGAGATGACGCGCAGGTCAAGCTAATGGCTGCCTACCGCGCGCTCACCATGATCGAGTCGAGCGACAGTGCCGACATTGCACGTCGCTGGTTCATTGGCATGAACCCTCGGCTGTCCGACGTCTCGCCCGCCGAGCGCCTGCGTGGAGGCGATGTGGCCAAAGTGTTGGCGGCGGCGGAGGCGTTCGCAGATGGCACTGACGGATGACGCGAAAGTACGCTCGGCTCATGGTGTCCGTGTGGGATGACAAGGAATACCAAGCGCTCTCGCTCGCCAACCAGGGCATGTTTTGCAACCTGCTGGCGTATCCGCAGATCTCGTATGCGGGCGTCATCGACTTCATTCCAAAGCGCCTAACTCGGGTGTCGGATGAGCTGACCGAACGCACCCTTAAAGACCGCCTCAACGAGTTGAACGAGGCGCGGTTCATTGTCGCCGATTCCGACACCGACGAGCTGCTCATCCGCCGGTTCGTCTACTACGACGACATCATGAAGGTGCCGAACGTCGCGAAAGCGATGGGCAAGGCGGTCGACCAGATGCAGTCCGCGCTATTGCGCGATGTCGTCATTTGGGAGCTGGGACGCATCTACGTGGAGAACCCGAATCTGCACGGGTGGGAGGGCAGCGGTCCGGACCCGGGCGGGTTGATGCAGGCGTTCCCCGATCTGTACGACGAAGTGCAGTCAGCTGCCGATCTGATCCTCTACCCGAACGGTAAGCCGAACCCTTCCAGTAACCCTTCGGCTAACCCTTCCGGCATGTCGATGGCCGATCTGTGGGGAACGGGGCCGAAATGATCATGCAAAACACCCTCTCACCTGCGGTTACTAACCCTTCACGGAAGGGTTCCGTCAAGGGTTCACGGAAGGGATGCGCTACTCCTTTCGCCTTTCGCCTTTCGCCTTTCGCCTTCTTCCTTCCGCCTTCCACCTTTCGCCTTCCACCTGTCTCCCCTCGACTTCCAACCATCGGTCTGACTCATCGACATAACGATGCGTACTGCATCAGGGCCGAGACTCGATCGCGATGACGATGACGAAATCTCAGGCAATCAACCTCGCCAACTTCATCCGCGACGTACGACCCGACTGGGACTTCCATGGCGTCATGGCGGCACTGTCGAAGCTGTCCTCGTTCGACTCCGTCGAAGCAGGACAGACCGCACTCGCAGCAGCAGGAGACGCAGGGGCAAGAACACCGGCCGCGATGGTCAACACCGTGTACCGACCGGGGTGGAAGCCGGCGACATCGGATCAAAGCGAATACGCCCGGAAGACCAGAGCTCAGCAGGTCGCACACAGGTCGGTACTGGAGCAAGCCCGGCAGGACGCACGGAACGCAGACAAAGAGGGATCGCACCGCGGTTACCTCGCAGCACTCGAAGCCCTCAAAGGAGAAACAGCATGAGCAGCAAAGCATTTCCAACGCTCGGCATTCTCAGCGTCACCAGCGGCATCCTGATGTCCAGCATCGGGGACGTCTACGAGATCTGCGGGCACGTGCTCAGCGATCCGGGCGTGATGACGCATCAGCTGCCCGCGGCCTGCGCAGCCGCATCGATCGAGATCCACGCCCAGTATCCGGAGCTCGCCGGCGTTGTGGTCAAGGCCAGCGACCAGGCCGACCCGAATTGGCGTGAAGCGTTCCAAGCGACGTGTGATCAGCTGGTGGCGCAGTTCGGGCCCACGATAAACCTGGAACCGGCGACCGATCCGCAGTGGAACGCTGGCCGCGCGCTCCAGGATCTCGCGGAGATGCTGGCGGGCAGCGGCAAGTCGATCGTCGTGGTCGAAACGGGTGATGCGTCATGACCGGCCAGCCCATCGACCCGTCCGACATCCGCGTAGGCGACACGGTGCGGCCGATGATCATGCCCATCACTATCACCGCCTATGACCTTCCTACCGATTGTTTCGATGGAACGGTTCGCGCCGGTTACCCAGTTACGTGGTCGAAGAACACGCCGCAAATCGATCACTGGGAGCTGATCTCCCCTCCTCGTCCGAAGCCGGAGATCGGGCAGCACTGGCTCAGTCCGGACGACCGCGAGTGGGTCGTGCTGGTGCGAGGTTTTGACAGGAAGTGGTTCTACGGGCTCGACGCTCTAGCTGCCGCCGTGCCCGCCGATGTCGCGCCTGACGGCTGGACGTTGAAAGGGTCCGACGAAGCCGCGCCGGAATCGCCAGCCACCAAACCGGACCGTGAACCGTTCCGCGGTCGTCTTCGCATGGACCTCGACATCGGCAAGGCGTTCCAGCAGCTCGCGCAGGACTTCCAGGACTGGGTCAACCGTGAGGCGTCATGACCGCGCCGACGGGTCCAAGTGAAGGTTTGCAGCGCATCATGCTGCAAGATCAGGTTGCTCGGTTGCGTGCCGAGGTTGGGTCCGTGATGAACCTGTGCGAATCAGGATGGCGGTACGACAACTTCGGCCAAAAGGTCCTACTGGTCGATGACATTCTGGCGGCGCTCCAGTGACCGCGCCACTGGGTGAGTTCGCAATCATCCCGTCCACGTTCGCTGCCTACGCCGATCCGGGTTTCGACGCGGACATCACCGATCCGGAGTCGAACGCCCGGGCGGCGAGGAACTACATGCAGGCGCGCTACGGCAACCCCCGCCCGTTCCTCCCCGGCCGCTGGCAGGAAACCGACTACCCCCGGTCGTGCCCGTCGTGCGGGGCTGTGGTGCCGGTGGGTGTCCCGATGCAGCTGGTGGATTCGGATTGGTGCTGCTCGGAGTGCGCGGTATGACCCAGACGACCGCGCTAGCGGCTCTCAGATCAACGGAGACAGACGAGAAGCTGGCAAACGAACTCGGCTATGTAGATCCATCCAAATCACGCACAGACGATCTGAGGGGCTTGGCATGACCGGAGTGAAGCAGAGGGCGCGGAAGTCATGCCCACACGACTTAAAGCGGGTGCTGTTGAAAGAGCAGGGCTACGCCTGCCTCTACTGCACCGTCCCGTTCGGCTCGGTCATCTTCCGCAGGGGCCGGCGATCCTTGACCACCGTGCAGTACGACCCACAAAGTGCCGTTCGCCTTCCTGAACACGTGAAGCACCGCCGAAGGGCTCATGGAAACCAGTTCGCCGGCAAGATCCCGGTTGCC